>JAEOSV010000270.1 GCA_016840185.1 Candidatus Hermodarchaeota archaeon
CCCTGGCGTGAGAAAATGCGAGAAAAGTACGGTCTGAAAAAGAAGCCTGGAAAGGTGTAGGTCACTTTTTCTTTTGTATTTCAAGGTAGCGTCGAATTAGTCGTTCCATGCGTAGGCAGTATAATGCATCTTGTGCAGCCTGTAACGTTTCGGAAAGCAATTCTAATGCTTGTGCATCAGCAGATGAGCTACGTAGATCACCAAGGGACTCAAATCCCTGTGCGATGGTTGCTGCAAGTTGGGAATAATGGGTAACACTGCTTCGGCGTTGTTCACGAAGGTTGGACAGAAGTTCTTGAAATTGTGGTTCGATGGTCTCTAATCGAGCTTTCACGAGTTGATCGATTTGATTGATAGTTTCTTTGAGAGTGGAAACTTCTTGGGTGAGTCCTGATAATCTGGTGAAAAGGTTGTTGAACGCCTGAGTGACAAACGGGATGAGTGATTCGTCATCAGCGGGTCCGGGCTGTTCAGATGGTGTTGGAGGGGTGGGTGGTTGTTCGGTCATTTCATTGCACCTCGTTATTTGCCTCCTTTCCTAGAAGTCTCAAAGTCCTTCACGGTTTGGAGCACCTCATCTAAGTTAATACGGTTGGTCAACTCGTCGACAATTTCGATAATCACACGAATCGCCTCTTCGATATCCTTGAGGTTACTGAGCTCCTTTGCGCGATCTACTTCCGCTAATAGCTGAGTTTCTACGAGTTGACGCTGTTCTCGGAAAGTTGAAACATCACGATGAATCTCTTGGGCAGCCGTGTTTGCTGATTTAGCGGTCTGATCCATCTGTGCAGAAAGATCTTGTCCGAGCTGGTCCATTGCTGATTGAGTAGCTTTGAGTTGCTCACCGAGTTCATCAAGGCCCTTTTCGATTTTTTCTATTGCTCCTTTTACTGTCTCTGCATCGGTCATTGTTTTCCCTATCCTTCTTTCACATTTTTGTGGCACCTAGCCAACTACTGTAAAGGGGGTTTTCAAGGTCATAAACCTTGACTGTAAGGTGGGGTAGTTGCGCTTTGAGATCAGTTTCAATGCGGGTTGTGAGTCCTGGTAACATAGAACCTCCACCTGTTAAAACGATATTTGAGGCTAATTCTGCACGCACCGTTGTATCCACCCGCATTAATACATCGACAATAGCTTCAGTTAAGCCTTTGTCTCCTACGCCCAGAAGTGTTGGTTGGAATAGAACTTCTGGAGCTTGCCATGGAAGTGGACCAAGAGAAAGGTCAATCCCTTGAAAAGTAAAATCCACGTTATCATCAAATACGTCATCTACTGCCATTGGAAACACTTGACAGTGTGTTTGTTTTATGGATCGAATTGCTTTCCCAGTTTTCAACAATGCAGTATAATGAGGAGCAAGATCTGGTGAAGCCGTTTCCGCTTTATGGAGGAGAAGTTTGCGGATTTCTGCGGAAATAAAGAAACTACCGGTAACTAATTGAAGAATTTGTTCTTCGAGTAAAAATCCCCGATATAGCGGAGTGACGAAGGTACTGGTATATCCGATGTCTATGATTAGGGCGGTTTTTCGTCCCCAATAACCCCAAGTCAAAACCTGTTGGATTGCTGCTTCAACGTGAAGACATCCAAGAGCCTCTTTAACCACTTGACAGAGTTCTGTTATTCGCTCGGAGGGCAATTGGGGAAAGAGTAAAAGTGTTATTTGGAGTTTTTCGCGTTGTTGATTCATCGTTGGAAATTGTTCCAACGCGAGTGTACAAAGCTGGGTCACAAGAGAGAGGTCGTTGGGAAGCATTCCATTTTCTAGTGGAAATATCCATGCTCTTCGACCTGGATCAAGTTTTATGAATACTGATGTACTTCGACTTGGTTTGGGATTTTTGAAAGCAGCAGGGATGATTATGGGTTCTGTTTGTTGGGGGAACCCACATTTCAAGTAGCCACTACCCAGGTCAATGATAAGGTTGGCTTGGGTATCATTCACAAATGAAGTTTAGGAAACATGTTTGAAAACAGTTTCTATTCTCGTGAGAGGAGAAACGAGATTTCTAGGAATTAATTTCAACCTGTAATATCCGAATTTAGAAGGATTATTGTTTTAGTGCTTCTCAGGGAGTCTATGTAAGGCTGCGGCACCAGACCACGCGTTTGTCAGGGCATCTTCGAGGGCATAGACGTTAACGGGGAGATGTGGGAGACGCCGTTTGAGTTCGTATTCAAATCGTTCACGAAGCCCAAGGAACAGTGAGCCCCCTCCGGTGAGAACGATATCATTGGAAAGTTCTCGTCGTATTGTCATATCCGTTTGTTCAATGGATTCAATTACCGCATCGATGAGCCCCATGTCTCCTATTCCGATAAGAGAGGGATCGAAAAGGACTTCGGGGGCTTGCCAAGGTACTGATCCCAAAGATACGTTGAGACCCTTGCGACGATAATTCCATTCACGAGGTGTTTTCTTGTTCTTGGGGTTCGGTCGCACTTGACAGAAATTCCGTTTAATGTATTCAATGGCTTTGGTATCGGTTGCGATTTTTGCATAGTCTGAATATCTTTCTGAATTCTTAGCCTTATCCTCAAATAAGCGACGTAATGCTGCTGTGACATAAAGACTCCCAGTAACCTTATCGACGACATGTTCTCGAAGTAAAAATCCTTGGTAAATCGGTGTAATCATCGATACTGTGTGCCCAATATCTATTACCATCCCTGTGTGTTTGCCCAGAAACAAAAGCGTAAGAACCTGTTGATATGCTGCAAGGAGTTTTCGACACCCGAGTTGTACTCTGAGCTCATCACACACATCATACACGCGGTTTTGTTCTACTGTCGAAAAAACAAGAAGTTGAAGTTCTGTCGCAACGCGTTTATGACCACCAATTGCCATCCGATCAAATACATCAAGAATCAGGGGTTTCAACACTTCGGTATCAGGAAGATTCCCATTTTCCAAAGGAAAGAATTTGCCAAGACGTGTGGGATCCAATGTTGTGAGATATGAATCGCCTTTGTTTTCTCCTTGACTTTTCAAATACGCAGGCATTATTTTGGGTAAGGTCTGGTTAGGATAACCATACTTGAGAAAACCGGTTCCTAAATCTACGATGAGGGGATTTTGCATGGGATATCCTCAGTTCCTCAAATTCGAGAGGCGCCTAGGGGTGTGTCAGTAGAGTTGAATAGGGTACTGTTGGCTCAAGGAAGTTAAATGTAACCTTAGGTAGTTCAACTCGCAAAATCTGAGTTAAACGACTCATTCCTGGTGTTTCTGTTGCCGTTTGAGGGACAGCAACAAGCTTGATTTTCAGTTGGCTGGCCTGTGTGGCGAGTTCGTGTGTAAGATGTCCCGTAAGATATGTGTCATACCCCTGTTCCCATGCAAGACGTAACCAATCTGGATTGATTCCTTTCCCACCGACAATGACAAGCCTTTCCACTCCATCGTCAAGATTTCCCACATAATTTATTGAGGGTAAATTCAGACGTTTTGAAACATACTGGATGAACATCTTCAGATTCGTTTCCTTTGGAACTTCACACACTCGTCCTAGCGGGTGCACATCACCTTGAAGGGGAACCTTAAACACATCATTGACTTTGAAGCCAAGTGTATGAGCTAAGACGTCATTCATACCACCATCAACCATAGCCCAATTATAATGTGTAATGAAGACCGTGATGTTTCGCTTTAACAAATGCTGAAGAAGGAGCTGTGGGAGACCGGTTAAACTACGTGTCGAATTGTAAAACGGGGAACGATGAGCAATGAGTAGACTCGCTTTATGTTCGCTAGCCTGAACAATTATTGGAAGCGTAATGTCGACACACACATCTACGGTTGAAATACGAACACGGCGTTGTTTCGATTCGTGGCTGACTCCAAGAATGACACCGTCAACATCATCCTTTGGCACAAACACAGCCGGTGCCAACTTTCGTAAATTTGAGATAACCTCCCATAGAGTTGTCAAGAAAACTCAACCTTTGTCGTGATTATACCCATGAGAGGCTATCTAGATTTTTAGTCTTTTGTGGGGTGAGAGATACCAGGTTATTGAGAATAATAATAAAATACTAAATTCATTATATTCTGTTATCCATCAATTCGGATGGGTACCGAATATGGGTGTAACCCCACACCCTCTATCCCGTCCGCACTGAAGGCTTCCGGGACTACTTCTGGCAAATTTTCCGATAGTCTAATGATATTTGGGAAACCGTGTTTGCCAGATATATTATGGGAAAAAACGCGATTTAAGGATAAAGGAGGGCACGAGATAAGTGGAGTTGAACAGAGTGTGACTCACCGTATCCGTGTTAAATTTGATTTACTTAGGATAAAATTATCCAGGGGCTTTTAGAGAAGTTTCAAACTGTGATACCATACTTTGAAAGGCTTTATAATCCACTTCGGCTAGGCAACGCGAGGAGAAGCTGGAAAGTGCCTCAAGAATCAAAGCGAACGGAAATTAGTCGGGAAGAGGCAGCTGCTGAAGTGCTCTCCCTTTGGGATGAGCAATCCCAGTCACTCCGGGGGGCCATGGGACACCTCGCTACTGACTGGCAAATCACTGATTGGCGAATTCGAACAGCCATTCATAGTCTCGTGTTCGAAACCGTTCGACGATTGAACACCATAGATTTCATTCTCAATCAAGTGCTCGAAAAAGGAGAAGTTACAGATACTGATCCTCTCACTCGTAATACACTCCGTGTAGCAGCCTATCTGATTCATTATACAGATACCGCCCCCGCGCTTGCTACAAATGAAGCAGTTTCAATTATCAAGCGGAGAAAAAATAAACGACTAGCTGGATTTGTCAATGCGGTTCTGCGCAAGGTTCAGCAAATTAACCTTGATGATATCATAACTTCACTCAATGAATTAGGACACCAAGAATTAGAGTACTCAGTTCCTCGATGGTTATTCGATTACGTCAACCGCATCCTCGGACCGGAGGAAGCTATAGCATTCTTATCCAAAAGCTTAGAAAACCCATCAGTCTATATCCGCGTCAATACCTTGAACCAGCCAGCTAGAAAGACAATCAGTCAACTGGAGAAGAATCAGTTTCTTTGTACACCCATTCCAGGACTCCCAGAAGCCTATAGAATCCAACAAGGTTTGACCCCTGTAACTCAAACCGATACATACTTAGAAAGCGCTATCTATCTTCAGAGCTTAGCGAGCGTCTTAGTATCGCGAATACTAGACCCAGAACCCAATGCGATTGTTATAGATTTATGTGCAGCCCCAGGAAGCAAGACTTCACACCTTGCCCAACTAATGAAAAATCAGGGAATTATCCTTGCCATAGATAATATGTCGTTGCGAGTTCAAGAAATGACCCGCAACATGCACCGATTAGGCGTTCGAAACACCCAAGTGATACTAGCTAATAGTTTCAAACTCCCCTTTCGAGAAGGCTTACACGCACAGTATGTATTAGTCGACCCCCCTTGCAGCAACACCGGTGTGATACAGACACGTCCTGAAGTAAAGTGGACAATGACTCCGGATAAAGTGCGTCGACTTAGCCGAGTGCAATCTAGCCTGTTGGACAAGGGAAGCAAACTCGTAGCTCCCGGCGGATTTCTTGTTTATTCCACTTGTTCTGTTACCTTGGACGAGAATGAACATCTAATTCGGGATTTTCTAGATGCCAACCCGAGTTTTCACCTTGTTCCCACGAATTCGCAGTTAGGTTCAGAGGCCTTTGAGGGGTTTACTAGCTGCCAACGGTTATTTCCTCATCGTGATGACACAGAAGGTTTTTTCATCGCGAAACTTCAGCGTGAGAAAGTAACCTCTGATTGACCGTCCGTATAACCTAGATGAAAATGGGCCACATGGACATGTGCTTGGGCAACGATAACTGTCTGAATGGTTTGTCCTTGCTTGCATCTTTGATTATTTTGGCGAGATCGGTAGGAGACATTGGTTTGGATTTAGGCTTCTTCGCAGTTGATTGTTCACGAACCGTAACTGGGAATTCACTTGCTTCCATTTCCTTATCCCCAATTACTACGACAAAGGGAATCCATTGTTTACCTGCGTTACGGACCTTCCAGCCAACCGTTTTTCCACGATCATCTAACACCGCACGAACATTCTGCGCCCGTAATTGATCAACAATTTTATCAGCAAATTCTTTGTTGCGATCAGCAACAGGAATAACAACGACTTGTACAGGGGCGAGCCAAAGGGGGAGCATGGGTAATTGCCCTTGCTGTTGCCGTTTGACCGCACTTTCAAGAAGACCATAAACAAGGCGTTCAAGGCTCCCTATGCTGGTGTGAACAATGATGCACCCGATATCTTCTCCTTCCTGATTGACGTAGGTGATGCCGTAGCGTTCAGCGTCACTCACGTCAAGTTGAACCGTACTCAATTGTCCAGAGCCTTCGGCTGCATCGACGAATTGAAATTCATTTTTTACGTTCCAGTAGTGGCTCATCTCGGGGAGTAATTCCACCAGTATAGGTCGTTTCAAGTCTTTGGCGAGGTTGACTAAGAGATCTTTGGTTTGTTTATAGTATTCTTCGACAAGGCGGAAAACTAGTATGTATTCGATTCCGAGCTCTTTTATGAGGTGATCATAGTTTATCGTAATCATGGCGAATTCTTGTTTGCCTTGTTCATAGTCTGCACAGAAGCAGTGAATATCAGGCATGGTGAAGGCACGGAGGCGTCGGAGCCCCACACATTCACCACGTTTCTCCAATCTGAAAGAAGGTGACAATTCAAAGACGCGAATGGGGAGTTGTCGTTGAGACATCTGTACATTCTTCATGGTTGAGAAGAGACCAAAGTCTCCGGCAAACCGAAGGAGTAGTTCTTTGTCTTTACTTAATTTGATGCGGTAATCTTTTTCCAAGAACTTCTCAGCTTGTTCGGCAATGTCTTTCTGACTTATTCGATACATCAATGGGGTTTCAATTCGCATGGCACCAATCATGTCAACGGCGATGGTATGAACATAGTCTTCCAATAGTTCCTTCAAGAGAGAACCTTTGGGATAGAATTTGAAATGCCCCACATCAGAAGCGGGTTCATAGTCAATTAGTTCTAGTTGACGCATAATCCGAATATGCGGAGGTTCTCCTTTTGCGGCTCGACCAAGTTCTTCTGTCTCAATGAAGGTGCGAAGTTCCCCTTTGATAGCGTCATGGCTATCCAAGTCATCTAAGTCCAGAGGTTTTTCGACACCTTTTGAGTCAATAATTAAGTACTTAGCCAAGACTAGCATCTTCCTATACAATTACACTTGTACTCGGCAAATCTCGTGCCCTTAGAGAAAAACGTTTCCCAAGACAATAGTAAGCCATCAAGGTGACTGCAAATATGCCCTCAACCCTTACTCAAGAAAAAAGTAAACAAGCCTGTGAACTCCTGAAAGAAGTCAATTTGGATGCATGGATCATCTGGGTCCGAGAAACAAAACAGATGGCCGACCCGGTGCTCTCATTGGTCTTGGGGACTGAATTGGTGTGGCAATCCGCCTTGATATTTTCAAAAACTGGAAAACGTGTAGCCATTGTAGGAAATTTTGATGCAGATGGCATCAAACCCTTGAGATTATTCGACGCGGTCATTCCGTATACCAAAGGCATTCGTGATGCTCTTCGGAAGGAACTGGATGCACTAAACCCACAGACTATCGGTTTGAATTTTAGCCGTGACGATGTTGCCGCTGATGGACTCACCTTTGGCATGTATAATCTGCTTGCTGAGTATCTAGAGGGAACCCCATATTCCACACGATTTGTAAGTGCCGAACCCTTGCTCATCAAGTTACGGGGACGAAAAACCCCTGAAGAACTCTCTCGGATTCAAAAAGCCGTGAATATCACGGAAACTATCTTTAAAGAAGCCCATAACTTTTTGAAAATCGGACAATCAGAACTAGAAATTCAACAAATGTTCCAACAACGTGTGAAGGAATATGGTGTCACCTTTGCGTGGGGAGCGGACCATAATCCTGCCGTTGATGCAGGTCCCAATAAGCAATTTGGCCATGCAGGACCCACGGAAAATCAAACAAAGGCAGGACATCTACTGCACTTTGATTTTGGTGTACGATACCAAGGTTATTGTTCGGATTTACAACGAATGTTCTTTTTTGGTCAACGAAAGGACATACCGGAGGAAGTCCAAACCGCTTTCAACACGGTTCGTGATGCAATCCAAATCGCGGCTAAATCCATCAAGCCTGGCTTGAAGGGGCATGAAGTGGATACAATTGCTCGAACCTTTGTTCAGGAGCAGGGATATGAAGAATATCAGCATGCACTGGGTCACCAAGTCGGACAAGAAGCCCATGATGGAGGAACACTTCTCGGTCCGTTATGGGATCGTTATGGATCAAGTCCAAAGGGATTAGTGGAAGAAGGAAATGTCTTCACATTAGAACTCTATGTGACAACCCAAAATTATGGTCAAGTTAGTCTTGAAGAAGATATAGTGGTAACGCAAAAAGGATGCACATTTCTATCCACCCCCCAAACAGAACTCATCTGCATTGAATAGAAAAAATTGTGTGGCG
>JAEOSV010000271.1 GCA_016840185.1 Candidatus Hermodarchaeota archaeon
AAACACTTATGCAATACCACGTGCTTAGTCATTCACATGGTGTCTTTTACCGATGTGAAAGCCGCTTTTGAAAGAATTCGCAGGGCAAGCATCCAAACCCCACTAATGACATCGCTGACCGCGAATCGATGGACCAACTGTAGTATTTTCTTCAAATGCGAAAACTTCCAACGCATCGGGGCTTTCAAGTTCCGAGGAGCCTATAACGCCATCTCTCAGTTATCACAAAAAGAAAAGAAACGTGGTGTGATTACTCATTCATCAGGCAATCATGCTCAAGCCGTCGCTCAGGCAGCCAAGATGCTCGAAATCACTGCAACAATTGTCATGCCCAAGAATTCCTCTCCGGTAAAAATTGCTGCAACCAAGGGGTATGGTGCCACCGTCGAATTCTGCGAGCCTGACCTCAAATCCAGAGAAACAGCCACCAACGCATTGATCAAGAAACACAAGTATGTGCTGATTCATCCCTACGATGATCCACGAGTCATCGCCGGTGCAGGCACCGCCGCCTTTGAACTAATTAGTGAAGTCGGAGCACTCGATGCTATATTTGCTCCAGTTGGTGGAGGCGGGCTAATTAGTGGAACGGCTATCGCCACCAAAGGGCTATGTCCAAGTGCCAAGGTGTTCGCCATTGAACCTGAAAAAGCAGATGATGCCTATCGTTCCTTCAAGTCTGGAAAACTCGAACCCAGCATTAATCCCTCGACAATCGCAGATGGATTACTCACCTCACTCAGTGAGTTAACGTTCTCTCTTGTCAGAAAATATGTCGATGACATTATCACTGTGTCCGAAGCCGAAATCATAGAAGCGATGAAATTCCTCTGGGAACGCATGAAACTTGTCATAGAACCATCTGGTGCCGTTCCCTTAGCAGGATTATTCAAGTTGAAAGACCAACTCGACAACCAACGTGTTGGTATTATCCTAAGTGGCGGTAACGTAGACCTCACCCAATACTTCGACCAGCTACAATCTTCAGTCTCTCACTAGCAGATGGTTAGACCGAAACTTTAAGACGCGACCATGAATGATTAAGAGTGACTGATGAGAACCATGTCACCAATAATGCCTCCGTTAGAGGTGCTCCGCCTTAAAGTAGCCATGATTACACGCGGAGTCCACTTTCCGTCTGATGAATCCAGCGCTCGAAGTGGGGGTGCAGGACCCACACTCGGTCGATATTTTCTCATCAACGAAAACATCGTAGTCAACGCCCCCGAACGCACAGGGAAACAAATAGACAAATTTCACGCCCTCAACCTCGAGCCAATTTCTGATGACCGTTATCGAATTGTAGATTTTGAAGGAAAAACTCCCGAAATTCGATTAGCGAAGACACCTCACTTCTATCAACTGCAACTCACGGATGGAACACCCATGACTCATATCGCTCTAGTCCATGGAGTGGATTGCCTTGCCACGACCCTCGTTCAGCATTGTACTTATTTTGATGCAGGTCTCCAATGCCAATACTGTAGCATTCCAGTGAGCTTGCAACAGGGGAAAACCATCTTACAAAAATCTCCTGAACAATTCCTCGAAGTTCTAACCCATGCTCAGAAGGAAGGCTGCGCCTCTCATCTCACCCTCACTATGGGCAGCCCCAATCGAGAAGATCGTGGAATCCAAGAATATCTCGATTTTGTCTCATCGATTCGCCAACAAAGCAATATTCCTATCCATGTCCAACTTGAACCTCCTAAACCTCTAGGTTTACTCAACGAACTCAAGAAGGTAGGAGTCGATACCGTGGGAATTCATCTTGAAACCTATAGTGATGAACTCCGTGCAAAATACTGCCCCGGGAAATACCAACACGCTAGTTTCACTGATTACCAAGACACGTGGCGCAGAGCAGTAACTCTCTTTGGTCGCGGGCAAGTCGACACCTTCATCCTCCTTGGACTAGGTGAAACTCTTCAACAACTCCACCAAGGCTTCGAAACCACAATTCAGCTGGGCGTGATACCTGTTCCCGTTCCTTGCCGACCAAATCCAGGATCCCTGATGGAAGGACAGATTCCCAACTACGTTGACAATCTCGATGAGCTGGTAGAAATCTACCTCGATTGTGCACGAATTCTTCATGATAATAAACTCGATCCAGCCATTCATCGCGCAGGCTGTATTCGCTGCACTGGTTGCACTGCCCTCACTGAAGCCTACCAAGTCGTCCAATCTAGCCGCGAAGGCAAGCATTGAAAAATCTCAAAACTGATGGTTCTCTACAATGTCTCTGTCGCCATCCACCAAAGACTTTCCTCCTGAAGACGAAGACATTCAAATCATCGAATTTACTGAAACTGATGCAAACGAGCTTGCAGAATTGATGGCACTCGTCTGGACCGAAGCAACCCATATCCCATTAGAATGGCGACAACGACGGATTTTAACTCCAGAACAAATTGTGACTGAAATGAAAGAAGGCTATCAATACTTCGGGACACGCCTCGAGGGACTCATCGCCGGATTCTACAAAACATTCCCTAAACCGGAAGGACTCTACGGAGAACATCAAACTGTCCACCCCCACTATCGCCAACGAGGCCTCGTCCGTGCCATGTATCGACAATTCATTGCCCTAGCCCACAAACTTGAAGTGCCTTCCAACCTCTGCAATATTCTCTACAACCATGAAACCATGCGCCAACTGGTAGAAAGCTTTGGTTTTCAACCCGAAGGCGAGCCCTACGAACAAGCCCACGGCATGCGTGTTCAGCTCTACAAAAGACTCACAGAATCATTTCGTTCTTCGGAGACGAAGTGAACCAAATCGCCATAACCCATAGCACACTTCGGATACAACAAGCACTAAAATCACAGAAAGCCCCATTAAAAAGAAAACGGCATTCAACACTAGCAAATTATGTTCCATTGTAGCCTCAAATATCAATCGGGCAAACCCATACGAGTGAAGACCAGTCTCAATGATGATTAGACTACTAAGGACCATTGTCCAAACTAAAGCCACAATAATCCCAACCGAAGGAATGTCCTTGATCAAAAGTTGAACACGTCGACTGGATTGCTCCTGTAAGGAGATCCCGGGCTCTTGAATATTAATCTCAGATCTGATAATCAGTATTCCAATATTCATGACTACAAAGAGTAGAATAATTGATATGGACCAAAACTCAAATCCCATTCTCAGCCTTGGAATCTCGCCAATTTGAAAAACATATACAGCCATTACTCCCGCTATTACAATCACTACAATTAGAAGCATCAGGTGTCCCAAGGTTCTTTGTGAAAAATGGTTCTCTCTTCTCCACCTATTGATGTTCTTTACAACCTTC
>JAEOSV010000272.1 GCA_016840185.1 Candidatus Hermodarchaeota archaeon
ATTCTCGAAGTTCAAAAATACGATTATGATGTGCAACTTGTTGCTGATATTCCTGATGATTCCTCGACAGCACTCCTGCTACGAATAATTGATAATGACCAGACCCCTGGCAACAAAGAACTCTCATCCCTATACATCGATCAAGCTTACATCAAGCTTGGAGATGCTATAGTTGAACCAAGTGACATTGAAATTCTTGCTGGTGGAGGATACATCGGACAGAATGAGCTTCTTGTTTACGAATATCACGACCAAGTCATTAGCAACGCATACAACGCGACACTGAAAGAATATGCTCTCGATATCATTGTGGAAGATCTTGATAGCGATGGGGATCAAGAAGTGGTTGTCTCGTCAATGTGTGCTACTTCAAGTGGTGAATATGGCACAATCGAAATCTTCGAATCCCAGAATGGAGAATTAGTGCTCATTCATTCTCTGACAAATCCGTGGGCCGACGGAAAAGGGATTTACTCAATGGCAATCGGTGATTTAGATAATGATCAAAGTCCATTCCTCGAAATCTTTGCTGGTATGGGTGGACCAAATGGCGTTGCCACTATCTGGAAATGGAAAGATTCCGGATACTACATGTCTTACAATATAACCCAACCAAGTTGGAGCAACTCAGTTGCTGCTGGTGATCTCGATGCGGACGGAGATAATGAACTCGTTCTCGGTGTTGGGTTCTTAGATCTCGGAGAACCACTCGTATATCTCTATGAAAACCAGTCTGGAGGTTGGGAAATGGTAGCCTCCTACGCCGGTTTTTCCACTTCTTCGGGCAGTGTTGATCACATGGAAATCGCTGATCTCGACAACGATGGCCTCAATGAACTTGTTGTGTCACATGGCCAGGATGGCTCTATGCAAATACTCCGCTATTCAGGCACAACGATAACCAACCTGTGGACCTCTCAATTTCCAGTGTTAGGATTCGCAACAGGTGATGTCACATATGATGGGATAGCAGATATCGTTGCCCCGTCAGGTGATACAGTCTATATCATCGAATGGCTAAATGGAGCGTATCAAGCCACCATCACTCTTCCAGGAATGGGCTTCCCATATGGTGATGGCGTAGCTATTGGTGACGTTGATCAAGATGGAAACAACGAATTTGCCTTTGCAGATTTCAACAATCCTAGTGTGTTGGGCATCTATAGCAAAGACAAAATCCTCTTGATGACGTTTCTCCCACACCCAGTTCCGAAGGCTATTACAATCGGTGATTATGATAACGATGCAATAGAACCAGTGCTCCCCACCTCCACGACTCAAGGAGGAAACAAATTTTCAACAAGTCATTTGGTTTCAGATACCTCTTTCAACTGGTTTTTGGCTCTCAATATTGACTTGCCCGAAAGTTACAGAATCATTGTCAAACGGTATCTTCAGGCGGATTAGGTTCTAAGATGGGTTTCATCGAGTGCATGAATCTTGCACTCGATTCCCACTTTTTTCCTGTTGTCACAAATCCTTCTTGAAAAGTCAAGCTACTCAAAACCAATCAGCTTTTATTGTATGAGTTGCCATAAAATGGTTAACAGAGGGAATTGCTCCACAACAAGGAAGAATCCAAAGGAGGTCCTCTCTATCTTTAACGCATTTCGGTATCCAACACAAATTCAAGGGTCAATCTGGTTACAGCGTCGACAAAAAGTAAAACCTTCTAAAATCGCAATAACCCTTGGTGTCTCGAGGCCATTTGTCAGTAAGTCTCAACGAATTGCCAAAGATCGAATTGAAAACCTGCTCCTCCATACCGCACGTGTTAATCGAATTCAAATCCAAAATCTGAGTTCCGACTACGGTTTTGCCGTTGGGTTTTGTTCAGCTTACAACACTGAAACCTATATTCTCTACTCTCCATCGATTGGAGTTCAAACGTGGTTTAATCACGAAGGAAATTGTGGCAGCTGTGGAGTACGCAAGGAATGTGTTGAAACTCTCCTACAACTTGCCAAGGAATGGGAGATTGCCGTTGACGATACTCTTCCACCCTCAGACATGGCAGCTCACCTCTTTAACATCATTAGGAGGCGACTCAATTGGGTCGAAAAATAAAACGTAAAAAAGAGAAAGAATCTGAATCCGCCCCTTGCCCAATACCTCCAACCCCACCCGAAGGTGACCCTCTTCCAACAGAATCTCCAATCAGAGTATTATCACCTCGTCAAATTCTAGCAATTAGTATCATGATCATGACCATCTCAGCCTTAACAATAATTACTCAATGGCAGACAGTCTTCACTTCACTTCACGGAGAAAACATCACTATGGAAACTCACTTCGGAGGACCCGGCGAAGATTATGCCCAACTCTTCAAGACCACGAACGACAGCATTCTATTTTTCGGTTCCACTTCCAGCTGGGGACTCGGAGGTGGGAGGGCAGGACTTGATGGATGGTTTGGTAAAATTGATCTTTTGGGCAATATAATTTGGAACCAAACTTATGGCACAAACGAAACTGATTACATTGAGTCAATTGCTGAATGTGCAGATGGTGGATTTATTCTGGTTGGAACAACATTCAGCTGGAAAAACGAAAGATATGACAATGACATTCTTCTTATCCGTACAGATTCTGAGGGCAATTTGGTCTGGAATCAGACT
Organism: Candidatus Hermodarchaeota archaeon; assembly: GCA_016840185.1. The sequence goes on from JAEOSV010000272.1 coordinate 2,619, forward strand.
TTTGGTGGACCCGAAATCGACCGTGCTCCAAAGGTGCTAGTATGTGCAGATGGCGGCTTTGCCATCGGATGCACAACATGTAATTTTGGTGCTGAAGGGTGGGATTTGTGTTTGATTCGAACTGATGAAACTGGGAATCCGATTTGGAATGTCACTTATGGTGGGGACGAAATGGATGGTTTGGTGGATATAATCGTGACTGATACTGGTTTCATGTTGATGGGAACGTCTGCAAGTTTTCTAGAAGACCCTTCATCTAATAATCCCGATGTTTATCTCGTTTCGACCGATGTTAACGGAAATATGCTTTGGAATCGAACTTATGGAGATTGGCGTGAAGACTCAGGCACGAGTATACTCCCACTGGGAGTGAACAGCTATCTTCTCATTGGTTCTATCGGCACCCATTACTCGTTCGGAAATATATGGGTTATTCAGATTAATGGCAATGGGGATGTGTTATGGGAAAATAGGATTGAACCGCACGCTGCTTGTTTGGATTCCATTTCCTGTTTTTCGGGGGGTTTCCTCTTAGTTGGATGTTACAGCTCGGATATGGTGTTTGGTAGTCTAGATCCTTATATGATTCGTCTTGGTGGTTCGGGTATTCTCATTTGGGACCGAATCTGTGCCTCCATTGGTATTCAAGATGTTGTGGGTTCTGTAGTCGAATTAGCAGATCGGAGCTTTCTCATGGCTGGGTCGACCTCGATGTGGATGGGTGATGTTTGGCTATTACGAGTTCTTGATATATCTCCAAGTCTGCTCATTGCCCTCTCTGTCGCTTCAACGTTCTTGGTGGGAATAATAGTTGCCATCGCCACGCTGTCAATCATTTATTTGGTTCAGCGAAGACATCGACGAATATCTCTTGACTGACTTTATCAAGATGGGGTTCTCCCATCAACGCATTTGATAAGTTCTTTATCAATTGTACAAGTTCCCTTTGTACATAGCAAGACAGTGTAACTCAAATACTAAGACACCAACCTCGCTAACGAGGTGCAGGTCACAATGGTCGACTTCCAACTCACCACGGAACAACTCGCACTCCAAGCTAAAGCACGAAAATTTGCCCTTGAAGAAGTGCTTCCTGTCTCACAGCACTATGATCAGACAGGTGAATTCCCCCGCGAGGTCATCGCGAAGGCTCATAAGGCAGGACTCATGAATCTTGGAATTCCCAAAGATTATGGTGGACCAGGGTACGGGTCCTTGGACTCTGTTCTGGTCGTCGAAGAGTTTTCCGCTGCCTGCGCTGGAATGACCACTTCAATTTACGTCAATGACTTAGGAACTACCCCAATCATCTTGGGTGGCAGTGAAGCCCAGAAAAAGCAATGGCTTGCGCCATTTTCAAAGGACCTCCGATTCGCCTCCTTTGCGACAAGTGAGCCCGGCATGGGTTCAGACGTGGCGGGCATCCAAACGAGTTACGAACGGAAGGGTGACACCTTCGTTATCAATGGCAATAAATTCTGGATTACTAACGGTAACTATGCTGATTTATTCGTCATCTTTGCCCGCCAAAAAGGGACCGAACGTCATCAGGGGCTATCAGCCTTCATCGTTCCTGCAGATACTAAAGGTGTGTCCACTGGAAAA
>JAEOSV010000273.1 GCA_016840185.1 Candidatus Hermodarchaeota archaeon
CAACAACGCGGGTTGGACATTTTTCAGTGCATTGCATGCATCCTGTGCATTTGTCCCAATCTACATACCTTGACTTCTTGTTAAGGGTCAATATCCAATCCTTACCAGTGTGTTCGGCACTCACTAGCTCTGTATAGGGATACAACTTGATGTTTGGATGCGTCGCAGCTTCCGCCATCTTTGGACCAAGAATACAAATTGAACAATCTAATGTCGGATAGGTCTTATTGAGGACCGCCATGTGTCCTCCGATGGTGGGTTCTTTTTCTACCAGATGGACTTTGATGCCCCTATCAGCGAGATCGATACTGGCTTGGATGCCTGCAATACCAGCTCCAAGAACAAGGGCTTCTTGGGTGACTGGGAAGGTTTTAGTTGCGATGGGGCTTTGTGCAGTGACTTGGAATACGGCAGCACGAATCAGGCGTTTTGCTTTTGTGGTGGCCCCTTTTGGATTGTCTTGGTGAACCCAAGCACATTGTTCACGGATATTAGCAAAAGTAATTTGTCCGCGAGTCATCCCAGCTTCTTCTGCAGCATGATAAAATCGAGGACCAAAGAGATGAGGACTACAAGCTGAAATGACCAGTCGGTCGAGTTTCTTTTTCGTAATTATTTGTGTAAGGGTCTGGAGGGGTTTGTGTTGACACCAGTCACTGCGTGTCTCGACATGTTTTACCTTGGGTAGGGTTTCGGTGAAGGTGGTGAGGGCTTCGTAGTCGAGGGTGGTGCTGATGGTGTCACCGCAGTTACAGAGAAGGACGCCGATTTTCATCGTGTGGCACCTGAACTAGGAGGATTAGGATAGCGGTTGTAGAAGCCACATATATACTCATCACTCATACGATAGTTTATTCAGCCCTCATTCAGGATGATTTCACGTTATGATTGAGATTGAGCCATTCAATGATGACGTCACATGCATTAAAACTGCGTCACCACTTGGTGGGCAGGCGATTATGTGGGTGTATGCTTATCTCTTGGAAGACGTTGTGATTGATGCAGGGTGTTGGAATGCTGTTGAAGAGTTACGAGCTTTTAGCAAAGAGCACCGTGTGAAGCGTGTTTTTGTCACGCACAATCATGAGGATCATTATGGGGGGGGTGCGGCATTCCTTCCGGGTGCAGAGGTATTTGCGGGTCCTCTGACTTTGAAATCGTTACATGAACCGTATTCTTTACCTGAGTTTTTTCAGTTCGTCTGGGGGCTTCCTGAACCGTTACCCGAAGGTCGAGAGCTAACAGAATCATCTATTGATATGGGTGATTTTACATTGGATGTCGTGGATTTATCGGGTCACTGTGAAGAAATGGTGGGATTTTGGGAACCTAAACAGAAATGGTTCTTTTCCTCAGATGCAGTACCCCTTCCATCACAAAAACAAATGGCAATGCCTGAGGAAAATATACCCAAAATGATAATGCGCATGCAGGAGATTCGCAATAGGGGTGTGAAGGTTTTATTTGACGGTCATCGCGGACCCATTGTTAATCCACAAGAACATATTGAGACACGGATTCGCTTTCTCACTGATTTAAGGAGTCAAATTTCGGATTTGGTTGCTGATGGGAAAGCCATTGATGAGATTAAAGAGATTCTTAGTTTCCCTGAACCATGGTATCTTCCTAACACCGAAGGACGATTTGCGACTGAACATCTGATTCGATCACTAGCAGAAGACCACGTGTAAAGGCGTTGTGTATTCTACAAAGAAGTTGTTTCTAAAGAGAACTGATGAAAAGGTTTTATACAGTTCATTGAGCGGTTTTTGAATAAGGGGTATGAAGCCTATCAGGAGAAATGAGCCATTCAAGGTTCACTTAGTTCACCTGATTCCCAAACTGTAAGAGGAACTACCGATGCCAACTCCCACGCACCATTCTGGGTCCTCACCAGAAAAGAAGAAAGTGAATCAACAAGACCGGTTTAGGCGGCTTGTTGACACGACCGGTGCCCTCGTAGTTGGAGTTGACCCACAGGGTCGAATCACGTTGTTTAACCGGCGTTGTGAAGAGGTCACGGGCTATTCAGAGGAAGAAGTTCTTGGGAAAAACATCGTCGAATTACTCATTCCTGCTGATGAAAGCCAGGAATTAATGGTCAGGTTCCAGAACTTGGTAAATGGGATATCCCCAGCATATTCACCCCAAGTGCATTGGCTAACTAAGTCTGGTGAAAAACGGCTGATGCGATGGAATAACACCTTCATTACCGATGAGGAAGGTAATGTTGAAGAAATCTTTGGCATCGGTATCGACATAACTGCCGAAAAAGAAATGGAAACAGCCCTCGAAAAAGCCGATGCCAAGTATCATGACCTGATCGAAAAATCCCTTGAAGGATTGATTATTTTCTCCGTCAATCCTCCACAAATTATGTTTTCAAACCCCGTTGCGACCGATATCTCAGGATATTCACAGCAGGAATTAGCAAACCTCTCTTCGACTGACATAATTTCGTTCCTTCTTCCTAATGACCAAGAAGGCTTCAAGGAACGCATTGAACGAATCCTTCAAGGAGGAAAACCGGTTCCTCGTGAATTTCAGATAATCAGAAAGGACGGTAAAATCGCCTGGATTCGTGCATTTGGTTCACGAAGCGAATATGAAGGAGAGCCTGCCCTTCAACTAACATTCATTGATATCACAGACTGGAAGGAAGCCCAACTTGCCTTAGAAGAGTCTGAAGCCCAATTCCGCAGCCTATTCGCTAGTGTACCAGTGGGAATATTCCGGACAACGCCTAATGGGCAAATTCATGATGCAAACCCTGCATTAGTTGAAATGCTTGGGTATGAGAAAGCAGATGAGTTATTGAAACGTAAGGCTTCAGAGTTCTACGTTCATGCTGAGGAACGACAACACTGGGAAAGTCTTGTGAAAAAAGAGGAAGTTGTTCGAGCCTTTGAAGCGCAGTTTCAACAGCGAAATGGAGAGGTTATCTGGGTCGAGTTAAATGCTCGAGCAATCCGAGATGCAAATGACGAAGTCTACTGTTATGAAGGCACCTTAGAAGATATTACTGAGCGCAAACAAGCGGAAATCAAATTACACTCAGCCCATCAACGAGCTGAGTTCTTAGTTGACCTCATGGCACATGATTTGAACAACATCAATCAAGGTATCATGCTGACCTTGGAACTCATTGAAAGTGATGAACAATTACCCAACCATGTGAGAGAGGGATTACAGGCGTCACTTGATCAAGTTGAGCGAAGCGCCGAACTCATTTCGAATGTAAAACGATTCCAGTCCCTGGAATCTGAACCGCGTCGCTTATCCACCCGTGATTTATCCCCACCGTTTCATGCGGCGGTTCGAGCCGTGGAACGTGCTTTTCCAAACAAGCAGGTATTTCTTTCAACAAATATTCAAGATCAGAAGTATTGGGTCCACGGAGATGGTTTTCTCACGGAGTTGTTCTTCAATATCCTTCACAACGCCGTGAAAATGGATCGTAACCCTTTGGTGAAAATTGAAGTTCATGCCAGTGATGAGGAAACAGATGGGTTCGTCAAGGTTGAAGTGCAAGATCAAGGCCCTGGTGTCGCCGATACAGAGAAGAAACGCATTTTCAACCGATACCCGAATGGAATGGAAGGGGTTCGTGGTTCAGGGATTGGACTAACATTAGTTCAACGCATCCTGCAACGCTATGGCGGTCAAATTTGGGTCGAAGACCGTATTGCAGGTAATCATTCACAAGGTGCCAATTTTGTTGTACGCATGCCAAGGGGGGAGCGATGAGTGGTTTCGATCTTTATCGTTGACGATGATGAAAACCTTCATCGAGTATACCGCTCCTTCTTTTCAATGAAAGGGTTCGACGTGATTGGCAGCGCTTTTGATGGATCTGAAGCCGTCAAGCTTTTTGATAAACTCAATCCCCGACCAGATGTCCTACTCATGGATTATAGGATGCCTATCAAGGATGGAGTTTCTGCAACAAAGGAGATCCGAAGCATCGATCCAGCAAGCAAAATCATATTTTTGAGCGCTGATGAAACGGCAAGAGAATTAGCCTTGAAAGCAGGAGCCATCTCATTCCTCATTAAACCTGTGCGGTTCGCGCAGCTCTTGCAAACCATCACACAAGTTTTGGAGAACCAATAGACATTTTTGTCTTCTCAATTTTTCCGAAAGAGGATAAGTCGTATATACACCATCCCTATACCCTTAGACTATCCACTCGAAATACTCAACGAATCCTTACTGGTGAAAAAAGTGATTATCCCCAAACTAATGCCTGTCGAAAAAATCTTGAAAACCATAGAAGGCATCGAAAACATCCTTGTCGTCGGTTGTGACGGCTGTTCAGGAATATACCAAGTGGGCTCAATCAAACAAGCAGAAATGCTCTCAAAACTAATTGAGATGCACCGCCAACTCAACAATGAGCCCGGCGAAGTCCGTTACACCGTTGTACTACGTCAATGTGATCGCCAACTTGTTGGGACAACACTCCGTCCCCAAATCGACAATATAGATGCGATGATCTCGCTTGCCTGTGGTGTTGGTCCACAGACGCTCATCGATGTCTTTCCGGACATGAAGGTCTTAACCGCAGTGGACACCTTCGGTATGGGTGGTAAGGACCGAGAACTTGGTCACTTCTTTGAATATTGCAGTGGATGTGGCGACTGTCTGCTTAATGAAACAGGTGGTATCTGCCCCATGACCCGGTGCCCCAAGGCTTTAGTCAATGGTCCCTGTGGTGGCATGTTGGAAGGTAAGTGTGAAGTCGGGGATTACAAGAACGACTGTGCATGGTTCTTAATTTATCAACGGCTTCAGAAGCTCGGACGGTTGGATCTGTTTCAAAAATATCGAGAACCACGTGATTGGCGAGTAGCACAATCACCACGTGAATTAGAAATTTAGGAGACGGTGAGAGGAACATGGTGAAACGCGAAGCGTACAGTAAACTCATGGAAGAAATCAACGCGGGCAGGTTTGTTTATACTGGCGAACTAGAACCGGAAAAAATCGGGGACATGGAAGAAGTCATTGAAGGTGCCAAGAAACTAGTCGGACATGTCACAGCCGCCAACGTAACAGACATCCCCCAAAGCTTTGCTTACATGAACTCATTAGGACCCTCTTACATGATTCAAGAGAAGGCAGGGCTTGAAGCCGTATGTCAGATGACTTGTCGTGACCGAAATCGCTTGGCTATGTTTGCAGACCTGCTCGCGGCAGGTGCATTGGGGATTGTAAACATTCTTTCCCTAACCGGAGACCATCCAAGTCTTGGTGACCAACCCGAAGCCAAACCCGTCTTTGATCTTGATTCCGCTAGCCTCACGGCTCTTATTCGAAAAATCACAGATGAAGGAGTTGACCTTAATGGTCACGAAATCCACAACCCACCCAAATTCCATGTGGGCGTAGCTATTAACCCAGGAGCGATTCCGCTTGAACCAGAAATCTTGAAGCTTGAACGCAAAGAAAATGTAGGCGCAGAATTTGCTCAAACGCAGGTCGTTTTTGAAATTGAAAAAGCCAAGACGTTCATGAAAGAGATCAAGCATGTGAAGGTTCCTACCCTTGTCGGGATTTTTCCTCTAAAATCATTCAAGATTGCGGATTGGATGGAAAAATTCGTTCCAGGTGTAAAGATTCCTAAGACGATGATGACCAAGCTCAAAGAACTGAAGGGAATTGAGGATAAGCCAACCCGAAAGCAAAAGATTGCTGAATATAATGTGGAATACTATGGTGAGTTCTTACGTGAACTTCGGAAAACAACAAATGCTGCGGGTTGTCACATCATGGCAGTGAAATGGGAAGAACTCATTCCGCGTATTATTAAGGCATCTGGCGCCTAGTGTCAGGTTCCGGTTTTGCTAAAATCATTTACCATTTGGTGTAGGTTCTTTAAATTTGCGAGAACCATTGCGTCACCGTATTTCCAATCCCATGAACCGAGTCCACATTCGGGACCAGCAAAGGGGATTCGTTCTAATCCGTATCGGTCAACAGAAATTTTGAGATAGTGCAACATTTCTTCTACGGGTTGTAAAAAGGGTTGAAAGTGTCCAGATTGTATTTGATTCCAAGCTGCCCGAAGATCGGCATCTTTGGGCATTGTGGGTCCATCGGTACGCATAACGGCGGTGCGGATGTATTTGTTGTGTTCAACCAGCCACGATTTCGATATAATGACTCCAAGGTGGGCTTCGAGTAAATTCCAATTTGCATAGGCTAGTTGATGGTACGGAGAGGCATGGAGGTGTAAACCGCGGTAGTATTTGTTCGAAATTTCTGAGAGAATGGTGTTCCAAGTGGTTATGAGATGAGCTAGTCGTGTATCGGAGTCGGTGTCCATGAAGAAATCTCCGACTCCAGTTACACCGATGGAGGGTTCATCGAGAGTGATAACCAATGGTTTAAGGTATTTGGTTTCGATTTGAGCGTTTTTCATGAAAGATTGAACAATGGTTGCGAAGGATTCAATGAGTGATTCATCGTATCGAGGCCCCACGCCCATTCCTCGCCATAGTCGGCTGGCCATTTCAAAGGGTCCGGTAATACACGCGCGATATTCGATTTGGTCAATATTCAATTCTTGGCAAATGGTTTTTGCACCGTGTTGAAGGGCAAGAAGCTCGGCGACTTGAGCTTTGTCTGGAGACAGTTGGATGGGGGTTCCATCCCAGAGATAGGTATCATCTTGTTTTTGCAGCCCTTTTCCATGTCGAACGATGGGATCCAGGAACTGGCTGAGCATGTCACGGTTAACACTGCTTTGAACATAACAGGGGACACTCAGTTCGGGTCCCAGTGCTTTCATTTTCCGAGTGAAGGCTTTATTGTGGTGCAAAATGAAGTTAGCAGCAGCTTCTGAGTGGTTACCGTCCTCGAGATCCGCGGCACCCTGTATGTATTGCTGGAAATCAATGCCAATGAGTGGAAAGCTCCCTACATCAGTTGTACGAATGAAAGTAGGTGAATTGCTGGCCACTATTGAACCCCCAGATATCAGTATTAGTACAGAGGTAAAAAGCACGCTTAATGTTATGGCATTTGCCTAATGCCTGACTTAGAAATTGCTAGGCTGCCGTTTTGGCGGATTTCTTTGCTTTCTTTGTTGTTTTGGCAGGCGTTTCCTTGGTGGGCCATCGGCTTCCATGTTCAAGAGCTCTGTCAATGGCAATTTCAGCGATGGCGGCAGAGTGTTCGAGGATTTTGCCAAACGCTTCGAATATGCTCTCTAGGCAGAACATCGCTTTTTGGTGGGGACCGAATAGGGCACAGCTCTCGGGTGTGAGTTTGGGTAGCATCTCTTCGCAAAGTTTCACAAGATGTTGTTCCATTAGTTCCTCTGCTTGTTGACGCATGGGAACGAAATGATCGATTTCGTTGATGACGTGGTTCGCGGCTTTATCGTCACCGATGAGCATGGATTCTGCAGCCATGGCATATATGCGGTGAACGTGATTTCCAGTTTTTAATGCCAAGTTACAGAGGTCTTTGGGGCACTCTTCGTTGCCGAGAGAGACCACAGATTCGGCGATACTTTTTGCGTGGTCAGCCACATTTTCGATTCGTTGAATGAACATCATATAGGTGAGACAGTCCATCGAATCGATGCTGAGCTCGTTCATGAATCGGGGGTCAAGCAATGCGGCTCTGAGCTGTTTGAACACCAAGAAATAGAATTGGTTGACATCTTCATCGAGACCGATCACAGTTCGAGCGAGTTCCACATCTCGGATTTGGAGAGCGGAAAGGGCGTCGACAAGCATGGTAGAGGTGATACGGTGAGCGAGGCGCATGCTTTTGGGTAGATCGAGTTGATTGAGCTTCATGAGTGATTGGATGACGATTTCATTTGTACTGGCGTCAATGATTTGCAGACCGGTGAGCATTCGTACACGTTTTCGAACAAGGGATTGTTGTTCGGGAGTGAATACACCGCGAGATCGAATGCGAACGATACCGAAGTTGTTGAGGTAAGCAGCAATGAGTCGTCGTTCTAGAATACCAGGTTCATCCTCAGGGTCGATCATGATATCGGTTTCAGAGGGGGCATCGCTGAATTCCTTGACCGGGTAGACGGCAAGAGAGCCGTCACGTTGGGGGATAAGAATCACATGGTCGGAGGAATCAAGCTTGTATTTTCCTGCCCAACTTTTGGGGATAGAAACGACGAGTGAGGATTTGCCTAGGCGCATGATTTTGCGTTTTTCCATAGCTCGACCCTTCTAAGCTAGTTTTGGGACCGCTGAATAGCTACCGCTTGGTTCAGTCTATATATCTTGCTGACCGTCAATATTTTTTCGTTAAAATCTATGCTGACAATACTTTCTATACGCCTATAATTGAACAACCCTTTTTAGGTAGTTTTTACTGCCTGCTCTTTGACATTCCCTGTTTTAGGTGAGAAAAAATGGGACAACTGCAATATGTGGAAATCATTATCCGCGGTGATTTGATGTTACGGCAAATTATCCGAAAGATTGGTGAGCAGCTACAGGAGACAGATATGGACGCCGATTTCAGCTCAACAATCGTTGTACCACCCTGGCGTATGGCGGCGCAAATCCAGTATCCCTCACTAGCCGTGTTGCATGCAGAAGTTAATGCAAAGGATTTCTTTCGATTTGAAGCGATGCTTCAAGAACTGTTGGAAAAAGAACAGTGTCAACTCATTGCACTAAACAAGCTAGAAAAACGCTAATCAAAAAACAAATCTGAGGGAATGAGAAAGTGGCTGAGATTCACCGAGACCAAGATGAAGTTCACCCTGACTCGGTAGAAGCCACTGACGAAGAATCCGAAGAAAGACACTTTTCTCAACCGTCATGGCGCCCGGGCAAGAATTTCGTGAAGCTCATAGCCGTTTTGATCGCAGCAGTCATTACCTATTTGTTGACCTGGCCAGTGGAACCGCAACTTCGTATGGCCTTAGTGCTTCTTGTTTTGGCTGCGGGGTTATGGATTACAGAATCAATTCCATTGGCGGCAACCTCGTTACTGATTGCTCTTCTCCAACCTTTATGGGGTATTCAAAGTTTTTCTGATGCCTTAGCACCCTTCTTCAGCCCTGTCGTTGTGTTGCTCCTTGGAGGATTCCTCTTAGCCATTGCTGTTGATAAGCACAATTTGGATGAACGGATTGGTGAAGCGCTCCTCAAACGGCTTGGTACAAAACCCCACTGGATTGTATTAGGGCTTATGTTAGGAACCGCCCTGTTATCTATGTGGATTTCTAATACCGCTGCAGCGGCGCTAATGATTACAATTGCTATTCCTGTCGCAAATCGCGTAAATGACCCCAAAGGAAAACTCCAGAAAATTATGATTTTAGCAGTTGCTTATGCTGCTACACTCGGGGGCTTCATGACCCTTATCGGTAGTCCTCCAAACGCGATGGCGGCAGCATTTCTTGCGCTTCCCCCTGCAAGCATGCCAATTTCGTTTCTCGGTTGGTCTCTTTATTTGCTGCCCATGGCATTTTTGCTCATCTTCATTACTTGGGGGGTCCTTTTTGCACGATTTCGCACTGAAGTGAAATACATCCCGCCCGTTGAGACCCCTACGAAAAAACGGAATCTTACTGGTCAACAAAAGGGTACGCTCATTATCTTTTTGTTAGCTGTTATTCTGTGGCTGACTGAACCATTCCATCCTATGAGTTCAGCCATGGTAGCCGTAACAGTTGCCATACTCCTCTTCGTCATTGGACTACTCAAAAAGGACGATGTGAAAAAGGCGGACTGGAATACCTTACTGCTCTTTGGAGGAGGATTGAGTTTAGGTGCTGCTTTAACTGTCTCAGGATTATCCGATGTTATCACGAATGGCATTTTGACCCTCGTCCCGGTGTTGGGGTATGTGGGTATCGTGATACTACTCGCGGTGAGCGCGCTCCTCTTTAGCATGGTGGCGAGTAATACTGCAAGTGCGAGCATTTTCATCCCGATTTCCATTAGCGTCGCTGTTGCGATTGGAGCAGACCCAGTCATCTTCGCTATCCTGATCGCCATTTCATGTAGCATCGATTTCATGCTCCCTATTGGTACACCACCTAATGCGATTGCCTATAGTACGGAGCGAGTGACAATGAAAGATATGATTACTGCGGGCTTTGCCCTAAACCTTCTTAGTCTCTTAGTCGTTCTATTGTTTACCTTCTATGTCTGGCCCTTTATTCCCGTAATCTAGCTAAAAGGAATGAAAAACCCATGTTTGCTGAATATGACCCCGAACGAATAATCAAGCGTGTCTTTGGTGTCCACCCTAATCAAATTGCACCTACAGTTCTCATGGCACCTGCAAACCATTTCATTGCAGAATTCAAAGATCAAATCAAGGAACCTCAACCCTTTGGCACGTGGTTTACTGGTGTTTCAGGACAGCTAGATGGTGGAGAACTTGTTACAGTATTGGATAATATTCGTTATGCGCCTGGTATGGCTGATTGTGTGTATTTTCTCCAGTTTGCTGGAGTCCGGAATATCATCTATACGGGGGCTATCGGGGGTCTTGCTAGTGGTATGGAAATCGGTGACTTGGTATTAGCCAAGGACTGTGAACGGGGAGATGGGGCATCCGGATATTTTGCCTCTTTGTTCGAAAGGGCGTGTGTATGTACCGAGTTATCAGAACAGGTCCGTCCCTTCTTACAAACTGTGGCGGAGGAGGAAGGAATTCAGTTGTTTGAAGGACGAATCTTCACCACGGATTCTTTAGCTGCAGAAACTGTTGATTTTTTAACTGCTTTATCCACGCAATCGTTTTTGGGCATCGAAATGGAAACGAGCGCATTGTACACCGTGGCACGGGTGACAGGAATGGACGCCGTTGCAGCCCATGTAGTTTCGGATTTGCCTCTTCAGGGTAAGAGTCTTTTTGATGACTTGACGAAGAAAGAAAAAGAAAGGAGGGCAAGCGCCCAATCAGCCATCATCCGAGCCCTTACGAACGCCATAAAAGCACTGACGAAGTCCGCTGATTAGACACGCTTGTTTAGGCTTTTGCAACGAGGAGTAAGATTACTCCGATGAGCATGAGTATTCCGACGAGATATCCCCAAGTTCCGAGCACAAGATATCCTGCAGCTAAGAAGATAATGGAAAAGAGGAGTAGTAGAATGGTGTAGGTTTGATAGTATCGCTTATAGATTCGAAAGGTAAAGATGAGACAAACGAGACCAAGACACAGATAGATGACGCCGCTAATTAAATTGAGGGTCACTAGATCCATTACTCCAAGAAGAACTGCAACAATCGATGCGACAAAGCAGAGGATAACACCGGCTAGCACAAGACCAGAATCTTTTGCCAAGGTTGTCACCA
>JAEOSV010000274.1 GCA_016840185.1 Candidatus Hermodarchaeota archaeon
AGCTTGCCAATCAACGATGGTTAAGTGTCAAATGGAGGCGTTTTTCGGCGTTCCCGCCTTCGATATTACGGACAATGAGGCGTAAGGTAACATAACCATTCTCAACGTCTATAGGATTCCAATTAACCAGGTTACCTGGCTGCTGATGCGGAATATCGCTCCAAGTAATTGATGTCCATTCGATTGGCTCCGATCCCAGACCATACTGCAGCACCCAATCCTTGAAATTCCCAGTGGCAGTGGCAGTACCAGAGATCGAAATAGGGATGGTTGTGATGGTCGACCCTTCTAATGGATGGGTAAAAGCGATAAGCGGTCGTGAGTCAGTAACACTGCATGATTCATGCGGGATGAAGTAGATTTCATCCCACGGAAAACCTATTTCTTCAGCCCAGGCTATTCCAGCGCTATCCTCAGTGATCCATTTCCGAGCCCATGAATCAGTGACATCAAGCCCACGCTTCTGTTCTTTGAACTCTTCGCATTCGGATGAAACCAATTTGAGCGTCCAGCTATCGATCCATACCTTCTGCCAAAGATCCTGTTCTTTTGGCAGAGGGGGTTGATCAGCAGCGAAGATCTCCAGACGGTGAGATGGACACCATTCTGATGGTTCAGCTCCTGATATTGAACATATCTCTCGTTCAACAATGCCTGCTGGCTTATAGAATGGTGTCGGATTGTTGTCTGTCAAGTGCTCGATAGCAATCTGCATGAACTCGGACCATATGGGTGCTGCACCCGAAAGCCCAGATATATTTTGCATCGGCGTCCAGTCTGTATTTCCAATCCACACACCTACAGCAACATCCGGTGTGTATCCTAAAGTCCAATTGTCTCTAAAATCATTCGTTGTACCTGTTTTCGCAGCTACCTGGAATGGTAGGTTGAGAGCCGAATTGTCACCAAACATAGGTCTGCGAGCATCATTGTCCGATAGGATCGAGCTAATAAGATAAGCATGCTCAGGTCGGATGACCTCTTCTCCACCTGGGGCTTCATACTCGTAAACAGTCTCGTTAGTGAAATCGACAATGCGACTGATGGCATATGGTGGCATACGTTTACCGCCATTGGCAAAGATAGAGAAAGCAGCCGTCATATCCAGCAAGGCAACCTCGCCTCCACCTAATGTGAGCGAGAGACCATAATCATCACGTGTGAGTGTTGAGATCCCCATTCTTTTCGCAAAGGCGATCAAGCCTTCTTCTTCCTCTGTGTTCGGATCGTCATAGATATCAACGAAATCAAGCGTTTTAACTGCTGGGACATTATATGAGTTAGCTAAGGCGGACCGTATAGTCACTGGTCCGTGGAAGCGTCCATCATAGTTGACTGGTTTGTAGGGCGGACGAGTGTCGTTTGGATTTCCAGAAGGTGGGAACTCAGAAGGAACGTCCCAAATGAGCGTGCCCGGTGTCCAACCTTTCTCAAAAGCCGCTGTGTAGGTGAGTGGTTTTATGGAAGAGCCAGGCTGTCTTGGACGTATTGCCATGTTTACTTGCCCATCGATCTCCTCGTTATAGAAATCTGCTGAGCCGACCATGGCCAGGATTTCACCTGTACTAGGACGGATGGCAACTAAAGCGCCATTGAAAACACGGTGACCATTTAAGGATTGAATCCGTTCCTGAATTAGCTTCTGCGCCTGTTCCTGCAGGTAGGGATCCAGAGTAGTGTAAATGGTAAGTTCAGAATCATAGAGCACATTTGGCTCATATGTCGATTCGAGGATTGAACGAATATAACTTTCCCAATGAGGAAAACGATTAGGGATATCGGAGATTTCAAATTGATATCCTTGAGCTTCTTCTACGGGGGTGCCATGTTTTACGGGTTCGACTGTTTCAGATTTTGGAATCCCTTTATCTTCTGTGCGTGTCGGAGGGGATAATTGTGTTGGGTTACAACCTGTCAGGACAGAAGCAAACAAAAGAACTGTTATATGAAGAATAAATAGGTTTCTAATTACTAGGTGAATTCTATATTCCATTACTAGTTCCAAACAATTGCAGGACATTACGATTCGGATCTATTGTTCACATAAACAGACACCCCATAAAACACACACATTCCCCTAAACAATTTATTAATTAGTAATCCAATGCAACTGATCGGTCAATATCTGATCGAAGCTCCTATAGTATCATGTGTCAGCAATACCTCTCCGATACTTCTTTCATTTAGTGCGATTCGTTTTTACGGCACCCATACCGCACATGCATTCATTTTATTAATATCCCCCTCACACAATTCCTGTAGTACATTACCATTTCTATCAATTAGCATAAGACGATAGCTTTCATCAGAACTAAATTCTCCAACAACCAATCTGTTGTCATCAATCCAATAATCACTAAATGAAAATTTACTTCCAAAGTACGCCGCTATGTAAATCATTCCAGGAATCTCGTTCAATTGCCCTGTCTGAACATTAACAAGATAAGACTTGACGTCGTAACCACCGGATTGATGGAAGAATAAGACGGCATCTTCACTTGGACTCCAAGCATCGATGAAAACATCACCAGCCATCTCGGTACTCCAAACCTGCTTTTCTTCATTAGTAATCAGGTCTCTAATATAAAGAGACCACTGACTATTTCTCTCTCCAACACTATAAGCAACTTTTGAGCCTGACGGAGATAATTTTGGCCATACATCAGCGCCGATTGGCTGAGGTGGAATCAGTGTTTCAACAACTCCTGTCATGGGGTCAAGAATTTGCCTATTCCAGCTACCTTGAACTTCTGCAGCAAAGATCAGCCTTCCATCCTCTACCCAACCACCTCCAAATCCTGCTCTCTCAACGCCTGTGGGTGTAATATCCGTGATTTCACCTGTCTTTGAATTAATTAAGTATAACCGCCCTGCCCAGCCACCACTTGGATCACCAGCAAGTGCTAAATACTGACCATCCGGGCTCCACTCCGGGGAGTTGTTAACCGTCCATCCCTC
>JAEOSV010000275.1 GCA_016840185.1 Candidatus Hermodarchaeota archaeon
AACCGTAGACGGAATGAAGCTGATCGAGCAAAGAAGAAGCAAGATCAAAAGGACAGTAGTAGAGTCCATTCCTATTCTTGTTAATTGGAATCTGCGCAATCTATAAACTTTCTGAAAGAACCTTGTCAATAATAATCTTCACCATTCAGATGCACCCGAACGCAAGTGGCTATTTCCATCGGCTTTCTCATATTCGCCAAGCCATTTTTATACCAGCGAAAACATGGTCTATATTGGATTGGCATGAATGAGAAGAAGGTTCTGATGATTCTTCTATTACTGTTGTCTGGTGCGATGCCTGGATTAACATTAGCGACATCTGTTGAGGAGAATTCTACTGAAAGGGTTGTTGGCGTCAAGGTGGGTGACTGGGTGAAATACGGCGATTTCTTTGTAACATGGACATCCACCGATCCCACGGTTCAACCACCGTTGGATTTGATCGAACATAACAAAACGGAATGGGTCACAAATACCGTTGAGACCATTTCAGGGACAAAAATCACGTTTCAGACAGTGACCCACTATGAAAATGACACCGAGACAACAGGCGTCTCATACGTAGACATCAACACAGGGGAAGGCAATGGCACTTTCACATTCATTTCAGCCAATCTTGATCCGAGTGAAAGAATCTACAGCTCTGTTGAGTATACTCACACATGGATCAACCAAACAGTCCAACTGCTTTATGCCAACGCAGTCAGGGAGACAAACTACTTAACGGCATCGCAATATGTGCCAGACGAATGGGGCCAGACGTTTGGTTATGAGATTCAATATTTCTGGGATAGAACGACCGGCGCGTTATCGCAACGCATTGGAACCTCTTCTATAACCACAGGAGAACACACCACAATAGCAATGAGATCCGAAGTCTTAATAGACACCAATCTTTGGGAAGAAAAACCTGACACAACGCCTCCTACAGCTGACGCTGGTCCAGACCAAACAGCCGACGTAAATCAGATCGTGATCTTTGACGCTGGAAACTCCCACGACAACGAAGGTGGGTGGGGGATCGATAACACTAGCTACGAGTGGGACTTCGGTGATGGAACACAAGAAACCGGGATAGCAGTCGCACACGCTTTCAACGCGCCAGGAAAATACACCGTAAGGTTGACAATAAAAGACTGGGCTGACAACAGCGATGAAGACACACTCATCGTAACCGTTCAAGAAGAATCTTCCCCGCCATCAATAATGGGGGTCGTCACAGCAATAATATTGCTTGCAGCAGGAATATTTCTCTGGAAGTTCAAGGGTAAGAAGTAGTTGAGAAGTTGTTAAATTCTTGTCCAAAAACGAATAAATCCAGGCATGTATGTCTGCACGTGTGCACAGGCATGCAACTAGAAACAATACAAGTACATCCACCATTGTCTCTTCAACGACTTCTGTTTATGCACGCGTTGATGTGACCTCTATCTCTAATCTATAACTTTAAATGGTCAAAAACAAATGTTGGAAACGTAAGATAAAAACAAATGCAATCGAGGGACTGTTCTTGCTACCATCTGAAACGCTTTGGTTCATGCTTGTTTCCTTTGTTGCAAACTTAGTATTCTTAACGTTATATTTTTCACACATCCTTTCTGAATATTCTTCAAAGCATTCTCCACGTAACGCTGCGTTTTTGCTCTCCTTCTTGGGAGCGACTGTAGGTACAGCATTTTCTCTGTCTGTTCCGTTTCTTCCAGATGTCCTTCCTTACATGGATGTGGCCATTGGCCTCGTCTGCGTCACATGGATTTTGTTACTCCATTACTACCATGGAGCAGCTTGGCTAGAAGCCACATTTGCAACAGCGATCGCTGCCCTTGTATACGTTGTGATCTTGGCGGTGACTTTCGGTCTTTTTACCCTATGGTTGAGAATCGGCTGACGCGAACTCTGAAATCGTCAACTTGACCGAATATGAACTCGAATTCGCTAAGTCCATAGTTTCTAGATTGGCATGCGTGCAAAACCCAGGCGCAAATTGACTATCTTTATTGAATACGAATATCAAGCAATAACACGAATTAGAATATGTTTATTAGTACATGTAAGCATGAAGAAAGCTGACATCACCGAAGGTGTTAAAACAACTCTTGAAGCAAGAGGATAATGCCATGACTAAAACGATTTTGAGCCGGACTTTCAAACTTACTGTAGTCATCACAATCGCAATCGTTCTCCAAGTAGTTGCTATGATATTTGTTTACGTTGGCATATTGGGAGACAGTCGCTTTGGAGTGATTTCATTAGTCCTTCTGGGCGCCTCAACAGGGCTTTACTTATTCCTAGTTTATACTCTATGGCGCGTCATAACAGTCATATACGAGAAGTAAATGCATACACGCAAAATTTGAATAACGTTTATGAGGCTCTGATGCTATTAATTATATTGGGTATTGTTCCTGAGTTCGCCGCGGAAGAGAAAGAAAATCAATCTTTCTCCTTTTTTTGTCTTAAATCTCCTGAATGCATGTATGCAAATGCGTGTGTGTTCGTCTTAAGGGTAACAGAGCATTTATTCTTTAGATGCCCTTTTTAAATGGGGTGCGAGATGAAGTTCATTCCTAAGCCAAGTTATCATTGGATAATAGTGTTTATAATGAAGATTCTTGGATGTTTCGTACTTTTCAATTTGTTAGTTTTGCCTATTTTGTGGATTTTGAAGACTCTGTATCTATTTGCTATCATTCTCACGTATGAAGCATTATTCATTATAATTGTAGGGGTTCTGCAGATTTTGGGGTCTTACATCTATCGAAAGAATAGCATCCATTCTCGATGGGCTGGGTTGGGGTCCCGTACTGGGTGGTTTAACTTCGAGAAATTTGCGAAACTAAAACAAGAAGAAAGGATGAAGTACAGACAAGAAGGAACAATCATGATAATACTCGGCTTCACACTATTGATTGCGACAACAATCCTGCATTTCTCAATGATATAATGGGCAAGAGCAGTCACATAGACTACGATTTTATGCATGCAAAAGGTATGAAGAAATGTTCTATTGCGGCTTGTGCTTACGCGATTTGCGATTTATCTTTTCAGTGGTTAGTGAAAACACCAAACACTAGCTTAATGGCGTAACCACTAAAACAAAGCTGTGCATGCAAAACAAGATAAACTACGCATAGATGATTCTTTCATAAACATTAATTAGGAAAGTAAGGATTTGTTTGATGTGGCCTTCGGAGAGACAAGGAATTGCGAAAACCTGTTTTTATGATTGAGCTTGTATTTATGTTACTTTTGATCAGCAGC
>JAEOSV010000276.1 GCA_016840185.1 Candidatus Hermodarchaeota archaeon
ATTCACTCCTTGAGGAATTTCTTAAGGTCCACTTTTGGAAAACTAGCCTTGGCGAAGGTTTTCCCTTCAGCCTTTAATGGGTGGGTGAGATCAAACCCGATTTTGGTAGTAAGATGAGTCCCTGGTTCAGAACTGGGGTCCAGGCTGCTTCCTCGCTCTTTGTCCTTCAATATCATGTCCACATCTCCTTGAAATCGGGTTGCCATGGCCCATTCGACGTCAATAGGATCATAGATATCGATGTCTTTGTCAACAACGAAGACATGCTTACAACTCCGGTGACCTTCGAAGGCTCCTTCTAGGGCGAGTTTGCCATCTTCCTCACGCTGCTTATCAATTTGAACAATGGCATGTAACCAGCTACAGCCACCAGGATTCACGTTAACGTCCAGGCAGCGAACCCCCTTCTCGTTGATTTTCCGGAATATGGTGGGTTCACGAGGCATACCCATGAGGACCTTGTGTTCAAAGGCACCAGGAAGGAGCGCTTGCCAGATGGCGTCTTTTTGATGAGTAATGCAAGTGACCTCAAGTATGGGTTCGTTGCGAATCACATCGTAGGTCTGCGTAAGATCGATGAAGGGTCCCTCATCGTGGCGTTTATCACGATAGACTTTTCCTTCGATGACCCACTCGCAATCAGCGGGAATGAGTAGGTCCGAGGTTTTTGCTTTGGTGACACGAATGGGTTCCAGAGCGTTTGCGATTTCGAGTTCATTAATACCAATTTCTACACTGGTAGCTGCCGCAACAAGAATATTCGGTGTATTGCCGATGCAGAACGCAACATCTACTTCACCGAGATCTTCCAGGAAGCTGTGAAAATTCCGTTTTGCCACCACACGGGTGCTCATCATGTCTCTTTTGATTTGCATTGCCCGATGAAAGTCAAGGTTTTGTCCATATTTGGGATGCCCGGCTACGACAACCGCTGAGGAGATATAGGGTCCGCCATCACGTTCGTTATGGAAGAGGATAGGAATTGTATCGAGGTCAACTTCTGTGTCAACGACTTCCTGGCATGGTGCATCTTGAATTTGTTCAGGAACGGAGCGATCCTCAATAGCCTTACTTAGTGTTGGAATGATTTCGCTTGTAGTGATTCCGAGGTAACTGGCAACACTTTCTTTGCTACAGAAGAGGTTGCCCATAATCCGATAGTCGGAATCACTTACATTTTCAAAGAGAACCGGTTTGGGTTCCACCGCTTTCAGGATGCCTGCAGCCTCTAAACGTTTAGAGACTGGTTTCGTAATTTTAAGAAGAGAACCTGTTTTTTCTAATTTAGTCAGGTGTTTTCGTAAACCCATTTGATTCACCTCAATGATCCTTACACCCCAATCCTGTACCGCCAGGCGGAAAAGCCACGTTGTTTTACTGCGCCGAAGACGTTATTTTGCATTTCCCGACCGGGTGTTAATGCAACCATGTTTCCACCACGTCCTGTGCCCGTAAGTTTAGCTCCCCAAGCCCCGGCTTGACGTGATACACCAACTAGCTCTTCTAATTCTACACATGAAACATCAATTTCGATGAGAAGGTTATGGTTTTGATTCATCAGAAGCCCAATGAGCTGGAGGTCATGGTCAGCAAAGCCCTGACGGGCAGTATTTACGATTTCGAGATAATCTTCAGTAATCTGATCGAACCATTTTGTTTTTTCATCCTTCATGCGACGAACGTCGGCGACGACTTCTTTTGTGCTTGCTGTGATTCCTGTGCTGGCAATCACAATATCGGTGGGCTCTTTCATCTTGATAGTTTCAATGGTGGGTGGTCCACCTGATAAATCACGTTTGTAAAAGACAATTCCACCATAAGTTGCGGCTGTATTGTCAATCCCACTGGGAGTCCCGTGATATCCTTTTTCGCCTTCGAAGGCACATGCGTTGACTTTTTCATCCGTCCATCCAAGTCGAAATTCATCGCTTAGTGCCCGTGCAATGGCTGTGCAGCTCGCTGCACTAGCCCCGATTCCACTCGCACAAACTAGTTTTCCATCTAAGGTTATAGTTATCCCTTCTTCACTGAGATCCAGTTCGGCAAATCGCAGGATGTTTTCGATTGAAGCTTTTTGTTCATCGAGCTTCTTTTTCTTGTACCCTGGAACAGCGGGTCGGTTGTCTGTTAGTTTCCAGCCAGGATCAGATTTTCTACGCACAATGGCAGTGGTGGTGGATCCTACTGCTGCAGCGATTGCTGGAAAGCCATAAACGACAAAGTGTTCACCAAAAAGAATGGTTTTTCCATAGCCTGAGCCTTTACCCAAAGTTGTGACCTCCAGACAGTTGGTGTCTCGGAAAGAATGAGGCTGATACCTCATTTGGTTGGGGGTGTTATGAGTCGATTCGGAGCTGTGCGCTTAAGAGCCTTTCCATGGCTCTATGAAAAGTTTTGTCCAGAGTTAAGCCTCGGTGCGTCGCAGAGTGGCTTCGAAGTCTTCAACTTTGAAAGGAAATTCAGCATCTGGTGTTAGTTGTCCACGTTCACGAAGAACCTGACGTGAAAGAAGCCAATACGTGAGAGAGAGGGATTTTCGACCCTTATTGTTACAAGGAATGGCTAGATCGATATACTGGAGAGAGTTATCGGTATCAACAAGAGCAACCACGGGAACACGAATCTTTGCGCCTTCACGAACTGCCTGAGCGTCTGCCCGAGGATCCGTGATGAAAACAAGAGAAGGTTCTGTGTATTGGGGTAAGCGTGGATTGGTAAACGTGCCAGGGATGAACCGACCAGCGAGAGGAGTTGCTCCAATGACGGTGCAAAAGGTGTTAATGGGCTTTTGTGCATATTGACGAGCACCCACAACAGCTACTGAAGCGGGTTCAACCCGTGAAAGCATTCGCGCGGCGACGCGGACACGTTCATCAAATTTCCGAATATCAAGAACGTATAGCCCATCTTGGCGTACACGATAGATGTAGGGTTCCATGGTAACTGTTTTGACTTGCGTTCCAATGTGAATACCAGCCGCAAGGTATTGGTCAAGTGCAACAAGAAGATCTTCAGTCATGGTTATGTTCGCTCCGCAAATTCAAGGACTGCGTCAATGATGTCAACGTGGCTCAGAAGCATTCTTCGGCAGCAATAGCGTTTCAGTCCCATTGCATCTAATACTGCAGTGGGATCTTCCCCTTGACGCACACGGCGACTGTATTCTTCCCATTTATCTGCAACAAGCCGACCACAAGTAAAACAGCGTACTGGAATAATCATGAATCTCTTCTCCTCTAACGATAACTTTTCTGCTTCTTCGCCCTCGCTCCGGGACCACCAAATTTCTTCTTTTCCTTTCGACGTGAATCGCCTGCCATAAGCGTTCGATCATAATCAACAAATTGCTTACGGAGATCCGCATTCTTAGTGAAATCGACAAGCCCACGAGCAATGGCAATACGAGAGGCTTGTGCCTGCCCCATTGGGCCCCCACCACGTACATTGACACGAATATCAAGTTTGGAAGTAATGTCCTCTCCGGCAATCATGAGGGGTTCTTCGATAATTTGCCGGGCCATAAGGGGAGTGAAATTATCTAACGGGGTTTTATTAATTTGGATTCGTCCTGAGCCTTCTCGTACCGTGGCACGGGCAATGGCCGTTTTCCGTTTTCCTGAACTGACTGTAATTTTCATGCTAATTCCTTCCATCCGAGTTCTCGTGCAATTTCACCCAAGTATATTGTGCGACGTCCCGTTCGCTCAAATTCTGAAACGTCGAGATGGCGTTTTGTTTTAAGACCATCAGGGGTTCCTGTATACACACGAAGTCGTTTCATGGCTTTTCGTCCCCGGTCCTTTTTCCACGGAACCATGCCACGGATAATTCGTCGTAACATTCGATCCGGTTGGCGAGGATGTAGAGGTCCTTTCCAGGGAGCGGTTCGGGTGCGCAATCCTAAGCGTTCCTTATACTGTAGGATGAGACTCGATCGATCTCCTGACAGGACTGCTTTTTCGGCGTTGATTACGACGACATGTTCGCCTTGTAGGAGTTGTTTTGCAACAACCGTGGCTAAGCGTCCTGCAACGGTATTGTCAGCATCAACTAGGAGGGGTTCGACAGGAGCCTGTTCATCAGGCGTTGATGATTGTTTGGATTGTTTAGCCAATGTTTTTTCCATCCCTAGCTGATGATTCGGGCGTTCTTCCCGGTGGGGTTCTTCTTCATGAATTCTTCGAGGGTTAGACATTGACCGCCTTTGCCTTCAATTTTAGCTCGAGCTTGTGCGGAAAATGAAACGGCGGCAACGTCAAATTTATCATTAATTATCCCATCGCCGAGAACCTTTCCTGGCACGACCATGACACGTCCTCGCGTGTGATGGTGTTGTAAATCGCTAACATTGACTGTGACACGTGTCTTTCGAGCTGACTGCAAATCATTGTACAGGGTTCGCCAAATTCGACCACCAGGGTTTCGTGATTGGCGTTTCAATTTAATGATAAGCCGTTGTCGGGTTTCATCGGGAGTTTTTGATTTCACTTTGAATCACATTCACTTGGATTTGGTGGATTTCTTTTTTGCAGTCGACTTCTTTGTCGTCGTCTTCTTAGCTGTCGGTTTCTTCTTGGCTTTGGGTTTTGTAGCCGGCTTTTTCTTAGCCTTGGGTTTGGCTGTAGCAGGTTTTTTCTTAGCCTTTACTTTGGGTTTTGTAGCCGGCTTTTTCTTAGCCTTGGGCTTAACCGCAGGCTTGGGGGCACGACCAGGAAGCAGGGAAATGAGGTCTTCGTACTTCTTTCGAAATACATCCAAGCCCTTCTCGAAGATTTGCTCTGGTGGAGCAGCTCCAGTAGATTCGATTGTAACGATGAAGCTGTTTTCATCATAGGTTACTTTGATTGCCTGTACATCACAGGTTTCTACACACATGTTGCACATAGTGCAACCAATTTCATTGACTACCACGGCTTTGTTGTTTTGCATTTCGAAAACTCGCCGAAAACAGGCGGAAACGCATTCTTTGCATCCATCACATTTCTTAGCATCAACTTCAACGTGAGGAATCATTCTGTAAGCCATGGTTGAAACGGGCTGCCACTTTGCATGATCCTGCCCAATTCCTAATCGGGCGTAGGCTTCAACGACGATTCG
>JAEOSV010000277.1 GCA_016840185.1 Candidatus Hermodarchaeota archaeon
CAAAGGTTTCGCCGTCAATTCCAGCTTGTAGAGCTTCTGATGTATTCTCGGTGCCGAAGATGGCACCACCTACTGTCTGGAAGTCACCTTTGGATTTAATGTGTTTGAAATGGGTGCTTGCGTGCACCTGTTCAGCATAAGCGGCAGCATGGAAGAGCCGTGCTACGTTTGGAAATCCTTCCTTTTTTGCCATATCCATGTAGATGAGGTATCGCATGTGCGCCTGGCTTTCACCTGCGTAGGCGCTGCGAAGGTTGGCTTCAGTCATATCTTTAACCATTATGAATAATCCTCCAATGAGAGATAGCGGAAAAAGCCGGGTTCGATATTAAGAGGCTATTGGTTTTACTAAACAAAAAAAGGGGAGTGGTGGGGTCACTGGGATTTGAACCCAGAATCTACAGGTTTCTACAGGTCGCTCCAGAACATCGTCATCCCGGACACCCGGTCGGTAAGTCTGTCTGGTAGCTTCTTCTGGAGCCTGTTGCCATACCTGGTTAGGCCATGACCCCTGGGACAGACTGGCGTAGTGTTAGTAAAAGGGGATTTAAACCTTTTTTCAAGAGAGAGATTTGACCTACTAACGAGTTGTTTGTCATCAGCCGATTCCAGATTTTGGGAGTTGTCTGACAGACGCGGACTAATCGATATCTAATTCTCGTCCACATTGCCCACAGAAGCGTTCAGTTGATGTAACTGGACGTTTACACACAGGACACACAGTATGAGAGTGCAAACGCCGAGGTGTCCCTGGATCATAAGGACCGTATTGCCGTCCCATGAGATCATGATAAATCATAGTTGATGTAGTAGAACCAAGGGGGGCTGTGAAGCCAGTTATTGCAGCACTGACGATGATATAAGCAATGATTAGAATCAGCGTCAACGAGGGGAACCAAAAGCTGGACATAAGTGCCGAAATAACGTACGATGTCGGTATCCCGATAACACCAGTAAGGATAATGATGATGATACCGATACCGAAGGTTCGCCACCAGTTTCCGCTAACCAGTCGCCAGCTCCGAACTAGGCTTCCACCGGCACTCTCGCCTCCAAGAATGACACAGGGCGTTACGACATAAAGACGCACGGTCACATAGAGAGTGAGTATGCCCATTAGAACTCCTCCAACGGCGATGCCCACAAGCATGCCAAGAAAACCCGGAAAGAAGAAGAAGAAACCAAATCCAATGAGAGCCGTCACCACCACCATTCCAAGTATTATTCCAAAAAGAATGAGAGTGACCAAGATTTGGGACCCAATTAATGACCATAACCGGCTTCGTGTATCACGATAACTTTCACCTAAGGTTGGGGTGAGTTTGATATGATAATTTGCAGTGTGCCGGGTCACCATTCCAGCCCAGATAGCTTGGATTACAATGTTGATGACAAAGACAACAAGCAGAACTATCGCAAGACCAATTACTAGTGGAGACAGGATAGCCGCGGTAATAAGCCAAAAGGGGATTTGGGCACCTAAGATTGGAGCAATTTGAGCGACAAAGTAGTCAGTGCCCGAAAGGAAGAATGCTCCGTAAGCAGCAGATAGAATCCCGAGTTGAATTAAGAAATATAGAACCCAATAGGATTTCAGATTCGTAATCCAGTATCGTAAGGAGGTTTCCAGCACTTTACCAAAGTCTAAGGACTTGTATTCTGATTCAGGTTTTTCACGTGCAGCAACCATTACTGTTCCCTCTGAGGAAAAAAACCTCATGCTCCTTTGAGCACTCGCTTCTAAAAAAGCCTCGCTTTTCAAGGCGTACTCTGATCAGAAGGACTCTTTCAGTTGCTGTCAACGACAGGATTTAAATATCGATGTGCGGGATTGAGCGGTGGTAGTTAAGAATGACAGGCGATTGTTTTTGGCCATACCCATAACCCGTTCTCTTCTCTGTACCCAGTGAGCTCTGCTACCGCCGCAACTTTTAAGCACTTACCCAATACGAAGCTACTGAAGAAGACAAGTGCCATCGAGAAGAGCCAGTACGCCGTTGAATACATGAAAAATAGAGTTGGAACCCATGCCAAGTGACGATGACTTTGTGGTAACCCCATGGGAAGTGAAAGGAGATGTGGACTATGCCAAACTCGTCAAACAGTTTGGCACCGAACTCATCGATGATAAAATCCTAAAACGGTTCAAGAAACATGCCGGGGAACTGCATTATCTGCTGAAACGGGGCATCTACTTCAGTCACCGGGATATGAACTTCATCTTCGATGAATACGAGAAAGGGAACCCCTTCTACTTGTATAATGGTCGAGGTCCCAGTGGACACACCCACATCGGACACCTGACCCAGTTCATCTTCACCAAATGGATGCAAGACCAGTTCAAGTGCCCCTACTATTTCCAACTCACCGACGACGAGAAGTTTCTCTTCAAGTTCGACCTCGAACTTGAACAAGCCCAATTCTACGCCAAGGAGAATGCCTTGGACCTCATTGCCACCGGATTTGAACCCAAGAACACCCACATCATCATTGATTCCCAGCATGCCCGAACCATCTATCCCCTGGCGATTCAAGTGGCAAAGCGCATAACCTTCTCAACCGCTAAAGCCATCTTTGGTTTCACCAACTCAAACAACATCGGATCCATCTTCTTCACAAGTTTCCAAGCCGTTCCGGCATTCATCCATTCCG
>JAEOSV010000278.1 GCA_016840185.1 Candidatus Hermodarchaeota archaeon
CCTTTCCTGTTCTACTTAGGACGAACCTATCTCTCATACAGTCGTAGCGCTCCAGAATTGGACCAACTTCGATTACGCGAAGAATCCCTAAGTGAACAAGTTGCCCAATATCGCGTAAAAGAAGACTACCAGGCTCAACGTCAAGAACAACTTGAAAAGAAGAAAAAGTTAACCAAGGAGGTCGCTCAGCTGTCCAAACAGACCCACGCCCAATTGAAACAGTTTTCACCTTCGGTTCTTGAAGGAATTAAAATTCCGAAGGATTCAGCTTCGCCGGCGTTGTTAGATTCAATTCGAAATGCTGAGCAAAAACTGTTAGAGCTCAAAGCGAGTGCCAATTCCATTGAAGAACAATTGGAATCCATTAAGGATCAGTTAGCAGGAGTAGCTGAGGCAGAAGATGATTTAACAAAGAATGAGAAAGAAATTACTGAACTGAATGATGAACTGATTTCCCTGAGTTTTCCTGAGCTACCCGAGGAACTAGGGGTCTATTCAGATGCCCTTTATGAAAAACTCGACTTGCAGGTCAGGGAGTTGCGTGAAGATAAAGTACGGTTACAAACAAATCGCAAAGCAACCGCTGACCGAATTGAAGAACTTACTTCCCTGTTGAAAGAGAATAAAGGAGTAGTTCAAGAGTATTCAGAAAAAGAACGTGAAGTAGCTAAGCTAAATGAAAATATCAAAACAGGTCAACTAATCATCGAGCTGATCCGTGAGGTCGCAGAACGAGGACGTGAGCAGGTTCGACCACGCGTTGTCAATGTTATGGAACGACTTCTTGCCACGATTACCGATGGAAAATATCGATTTCCCAAGTTAAGTGAAGATTACAGTCTCAAAGTGTATTCTTCTACGGCGGGCGAATATGTTGGAGCTAACTTGTATAGCGGTGGAACTGAAGATCAGTTTCTTTTAGCGTTGCGGTTAGGCTTTGCTATCGCTCTTCTACCACAAGGTCGAGGAACAGCACCCCAGTTTCTACTACTTGATGAACCCTTTGGAGGTTCTGATATTCAACGCCGAGATAATATCATTCGATTGCTCCAGGAAGAACTATCCCGGACGTTCCAACAAATTATTGTAGTGAGTCACCAGAACGCCGTGTTATCCGCTTCAGAACATCAATATCGGATGGCAAATGGACGCATTATTCATTCCGAGTAACTATAGACTCAATGACAAGAATGGGCGTTCTTGCTTTAGTTGATACCCTCTTTCCTTGAAGAAATCATACTGGTCTTGGTGGGAAAAAGCCGATAGCTGGGTTACTCCATTTTTCCAGCTCAAATATTCGGTGATAGTTAAGACGGATGTGAGGAACTCGAGGTCTTGGGCATTCGTTTCAGCTAGCCAAATGCGTAAAAATGGATAGTCCACGGTTAGAGCTTCTTTCTCTTCTTTCCGTAAGAGCCAAAGTTGTGGTCGTGGTACCTCAACTGAGAGCATGCTGTATAGATGGTCAGTGTGTCGCAAGTAGCTCCATATGTATTCGGAAGTATAATTGACTCCAATTTTTGGAACAAAGCCCATGGGAGTATGTTCTCGTTGTCTCCATTGCAACGATATCTGTTTGAAACCTAAGGATGGTGGTTTCCGGAAAGGTTTCAAAGTCTTAGAAAATTGGGCCTCTTGGTCAATAATTTGGAATTGGTTCGCTTCAAAAAACTGTGTTGCATTTGGATTCTCAGCTGTTGTAAAGAGCTGCTTAGCACCTTCATTTCTGGCTAGTTCTACTGCATGGGTGACCAACTGTGAACCAATGCCCTGATGACGGAATCCTGGGTGTACAACCATCCACGCGATGAAGGCTTGCGGAGGTTTGCTATCTTGGATTTCGAAAAGAAGTTCCAATTCACCCACGAGTAATTCTGCGGTACGTGCTATTAGAATGATGCCTCCAGCCTCTTCCATGACATCTAAATGCAAGGAAAGGGTTTGGCGATCCAGCCAGGGACCTCCATGTTGCCAGCGTTCCATACGAGAAAGGTGTTGCCATTCGTCGGGGTTAACGGTTTCACTTGTTTCAGAATCCTTTCGGTTAAGGGAAACAAGGTCTGGAACATCAGACTTGGGGTTGATTCGCTCAATAGAGATATCCTTCACAGATCTTGTTATTTCACCATGTGAAAATAAACTCTTCTCTATCTTGGTCGATATGTCCTCAAATCAAACCCAAAAGTAGATAATTACTCGATTCTATGCTATTGTCGGGTGTAGCCACCGGAGATGCGGATTATGAAATCATCAGAACAAACGATTAATCGATGGAAAAAAGCGTTTCCGCTAGCCGGATTTAAACCCGCTCTTGGCAAACCATCTGATGAAGAGCATCGACTCGCCCAACAATTTTGCCCCAAACTCTATGCTGACCCCGGTCTAATTGCAGAAGAGAAAGGGGATTTAGCAAAGAATCTTGGACTCAAAGAATCTGGAGGAACGCTTGCAGCACTCAGAAAACGACTTCGAGGAGACGATTTCGCCGGCATCGCTGACACGCTCTTCCTGTTCTGTTTGGGCGAATTTCCACAAAATTTGACTGGGGCAAAACTCGCTGTTTTAGGTGTTGATCTTCCCGAAAGTGATATTCCCTGGGACAAAGAAATGCATGGCGTTTTGGACCAAATTCGAGAACGCTTACGCTCTGACTACGCTGATCAATTCCAAGAATATGTTCGTAACCTTTTCACAAGCATCTTTCCCTCAGAGGATACCCCGACATGTGTGATGAAGTATCGGGTGAGTCGAGATCCTACCGATAAAAACGTGTATTGCATCCAATATTTTGCTTATTGGCCTATCCAGTTGCTTCCTCGGCATCTGTATGATTATGAACCAGTTTATGTCATTGTTAGGAAGGAAGGGAGAACCTTTGAACCCCTCATCGTAACCTACAATGCCGATTACGGAGCTCGACCAATTCTCAAAGGCAAACGTCCAGGTCACATTATTCGGTCCTTTATCAATTGGGATAGCAAGGATTTGCAAATTACACCAGATGATTTCAATCCCATGGCTGATTACATGACTAAAGCATTTGGTGGCAGCTATCATTATCAGGAAGTTCCCAGCGACCGACGCGTTAGCCATATCGATAATCTACAAAGTGCTGATGATCAAATCAGTTTGCATGTTCCCAAGAAATGGCATTCCTACACTCTCACAACCTCTGAAGTACGTCGGGATAACTGGGCACTCCCATGTAAACTCCAACCCTTGAAAACCCAAGATTTACTTCACATTGAATGGAATGTGCAGAATCCATTCCAAGCTCCGTTTCTTTTCCCAAACATTGGTAAGAAAAACGCTCTCATGCATTTCCCACTAGATGCGGCAACACTTTGGAAAAATGAAACCTATCGCCGATGGAGTGATTTTGCACTCGTCGAGTTCCACATCAAGCATGGACGACCCTCACAAACCGTGTCAAATATGTATGCATACCAAGTCGGACTTTTCATCGATCTCTTTGCAGACATTTCCGGTGAGGGTTTAGGACTAAGTATGTGGCCTCTTATCGAAGCTCGAGAACGCGAAATCGAAGAGACCCTCTCATTTATCCAACGAATGCGTAAACCTAAAAAATAATCCTACGAGTGGAACGATTCCAAGTAAGCCAAAGCATCAAAAAAATAAATTTCGAATACTGACAAGAATGTGGGTGTGTTAGAAATGCTAAGATATCAATCCACGGGCGATCCGAGCCCAGAATTAACTACGACTGGGTCAAGTCAACGTTTTTGGTGGGCGCTCGTCATCACATTGATTGTCGTCTTTCTTTTCTGGGGCTTTTTCCAACCGCTACCCTTCAATTTAATTCTATGGGGGTTTGCATTGGGGTTCCTCGGAATCTTTGTTATCATTGTTTATCGTGGAACCCGTTCACCAGAAAAACTTGAATTCGCTGAGGTTCGGAGACTGATAGCTTGTAACAAGTGTGGCGTTGAAACTGAAGGTCCGTTAGAGTCAGGGGATCACATTTTTCGAGAAATTGGTCCGTGTCCACGAGGTGAGGGAATTCTCTACATCAAAGCCATCTATAGCATTGATGCAAAAGAGCCCCTCAAACGACAGCAACCCATCGAAGACGAATCAGAATCAAATACTGAAGGCGAAACTGCTGAGTAACTCATTTTCCGCTCATGAGTGTTAAGACGTTTTTCGAAAATATCTGTTCCAACGCATCGTCAGATAATTTCAGTTCCTTGAAAATCCGCAGCTGTTTTTCAAGAATATCATAGCGAAATCCGCGAGGAAACATCGAACTATCCGTGCCAAAGACAATGCGTTCCGGTCCACCTGCTTCGAGGGCTCGTTTCATAACACCCCTCAAATCTGAGGGGTAGGGGATATATCGCATCCAGATGTTAGAGCCTGATGTGTCAACGTAGACGTTGTCCTGTTGATAGAATAATAAAAGTGTTTCACGAAACATTCCGGCACCCAGATGGGCAATACCGAAATTGACATCAGGAAAATCCCGCGCTGCTGGTTGCAAATCAAGTGGATTACCATATCGTAAATTCACTCCGGCCCCAATCGAAATTCCGAAATGATGAAGCACAGGAACTTTCAGCTCATCAGCAATTTGATAAATCTTGTATGCTTCCTTGT
This sequence comes from Candidatus Hermodarchaeota archaeon, assembly GCA_016840185.1. The sequence continues at coordinate 4,618 of JAEOSV010000278.1, forward strand.
CGTAAGTATGAAAATTATTCAGTACCGGATAAAGTTTGTAACCATGAAAACCCAACTCACGAATAACGTAGCGTGCTTGTTCCTCAGCTTCTGGTATCAACGGGTTGATGTTTGCATACCCATAAAACCTGTCAGGAAACCGTTTGAGCGCATCACCGAATTCGTCCCATGATTCGGGTCCCACCATCATACCGATTTTAATAATTCCATAGCGGTCTAATTCCTTGACCCATCGCTGGGCAAAATCCTCCTCTTGACTTGGTATTTCAACACTTGTCATATCGGTGCGAGTGCGAATTCGCCGTTGAATGGTTTTAGAACTCACTTGCCATGATTGGAAAGTCGCAAAGGAGAGGTAATGGGAATGACTGTCGATAACCTTCAAGCCCAACGTTTCATGATAGTTTTCCACTTTCTTTGGCATCAGGCGGCCTCCATTACCCGGTCGTTTTTCCAAACATAAGAATCTGATGCTCTTTCGTACTTGAAAACATAGTAGCCTTCCTCGCCTTTAGAACGCAGGTTTAAAAGGACGAGATAACCTCGAACCCATAGTAACTCATGATTTTGGAGACATGAACTAGAATGTTCGATTCACAACCCTACCAGGAATCCGAGAAAACCCGAGATCAATCGGTGTCCATCAAGACAGCTAAGCTTTCCCTGGAAGGTGTTCTGACATTAGCCGAGAAACCAAATCAGCCCGGATTAGTACTCTGTCACCCCCATCCGCTCTATGGAGGAGCGATGGACGATAGCCGTCTCATTGTGATCCAAAATGCTGCAATTGCCAAGGGCTTCAATACGCTTCGATTCAATTATCGTGGTGTGGGGAAAAGTCAAGGGCAATTTGGTCAAGGCATTGGTGAAATCCAAGATACAATCGCAGCTGTCAACTATCTCCGAAGCCATGCCCATACTGATAGTTCACGAATTGCACTTCTTGGTTATAGTTTTGGAGGAAGCATGAGTTTAGCGGCAGCTATGGACGCCTCTCCTGCTGCCCTTGTCACAATCAGTGCACCCATCCGTCTTCCAGATTCAGACTCTGACCTCGTTAAGGATGCCATCCGATACGTTTCCTGTCCCACGTATTTGGTTCATGGACAAGATGATGATTCCGTTGCTCTCGTCGAAGCTGAGACCATTTACGCCCTCTTACAAGTTGAAGACAAGTACCTTCGTGTAATCAAAGGTGCAAATCATTTCTGGACACGTCGGCTGAATCATATCGTCCCAATGATTATTTCGTTTCTCACAGACAAATTACAACATAAATAATCTATTCGCCCGTCCAATTGGGATTTCTTCCATTTTATGAAAAGTTTGTTAACAATAATGCTTAAGTGCGTGCTTGAGGTGCTTAGTGCGCGAGGTTGCCCAAATGGTGAAAATTTACGGGAAAACCGCGACTGAAGTTTCCAGTGCGATTCGTAAGGGAGAAGTAACTGTAGATTTAGTTGGTATCGGGAATATGGGTCTCCCTGTTGCTATCGCCTTTGCCAAGGAAGGGGCGAAAGTTGTTGGAGTTCGAACGAACCAAGCTGCAGTGGATCAAATCAATCAGGGCGAATCTCCACTCATTGGTGAACCAAAAATCCCTGAACTTCTCAAAGAAATGGTAAAGGCTGGAAAATTCAGGGCAACGACAGATGGTACATCTGCGGCTAAAGACTCGGACGTTATTATCCTTCTTGTACCATTATTGGTCAATGCAATCGGTCAGGAAGATTATTCCATCATCCGAAGTGCGGCGGAAGTTGCTGGAAAAGGCTTGGAAAAGGGTGATTTGGTAATTACTTCCACTACAATGCCTCCCGGTGCAACAGAGCAGGTGATTAAGCCCCTTCTCGAAGCTGCAAGCGGATTAGTGGCTGGAAAGGATTTTGGGCTCGCTCATAGCCCTGAGCGTTTAATGGTGGGTCGTGTCGTTCGAAATCTCTACAAGTTTCCCAAAGTTGTTGGAGGAATTGATGAAGCCAGTACGGAGGCGGCTGCAGGAGTTTATGGCATCTTCGGAGATGTCGTGCAAACCTCCTCGCTACTTGCAGCAGAGTTGGTGAAGGTTGCAGAGGGAACATTCCGCGATGTCAACATTGGATACGCAAACTTCTTAGCAACACTCTGTGAACCGCTTGGCGTTGATGCTTGGGAAATTATTGCCGCTGCTAATGAAGGTACAGGTGAACATTGTATGATTCACCGACCCAGTGCAGGCGTTGGCGGGCACTGCATCCCCGTCTACCCATGGTTCCTCATTAATAAGGCCAAAGAATTGGGCATCAATCCTGGGTTACTACGCCAGGCCCGTTACATTAATGATAGTATGCCCTTCCACACAGTGGATTTAGTAATTCGGTGCCTTAATGCCCAAAATAAATCCATCAAAGGTTCCAAAATCAGTCTACTCGGAGTCTCCTTTAGAGCTGATGTCAAGGAAACACGATTCGCCACAAGCCTCCAAATCCTAAAACAACTTCAAAGCTACCACCCCACGACCATTCTCGCCCATGATCCATACTTTTCAAAGAAGGAACTCACAAACTTCGGATTCATACCAGCTTCTTTTTCTGAAGCTCTGGATGCAGATTGTGTAGTGCTTCTTGCCCCACATACTCAATTTAAAGAAGCAAAGAATAAACTCGAAACCATCGAGCATCGATTAATCGATACCACAAACCTCCTTCCTCATACAAAATGGAAAGTAGGACGGATTCCTCCTGTATGATTGGAGTGTGGTGATAAACAGTGGATGAAGTCGATAAAGGTTTACTCACTGATCTCTCGGATAACTGTCGAACCACTTATCGAGAACTCGCCATCAAATACAACATCTCCTCCAGCGCCATTAAGAAACGCGTGAAAAAGCTCGAGGATACTGGAATCATCGCCGGTTATCGATTGCTACTTACGCCGGAAATGGCTGGTGTGAATTTTCTCTTCGGCATGCTTTCTACTGATGGTTCCCAAGATGAAGCTGCGTTCGTTTTAACCCTAGGTGGTAATGAAAAGATCATTGCGGCGGCGTCGTACACTGGTGGACATTATGCACTCATTGCTGAATATCGTGACTCCCAGGACCTCTGGGAAATCGGTGCGTTTCTCCGAACCTTCGACTGTGTTCATAATATCGAAACTCACCAACTGCTTTATCCCAAAGGCAAATCTATGGAGTTCTCAAAACTCCATCTTCGTGTCATGAAGACCCTTATCGAAGATCCACGCATGTCCATCGTTGACATTGCTAGACGATCCAAATTGACAGCTCGGCGAGTGCGTAAACTTGTCAATGAACTCATCGAGGGGCAAGCCGTGAGGTTCACTGCATATTACGAGTTAGCCGCGGCTGGAAGTATCCCCTTCTTGATGCGAATTTCTTGGGATGAACACGCTACTGACCATCAAGCTATTGCCGCTTGGTTGAACAAGACCTTCGCGGGCTCCCTTTGGGAGACCTACATTTCTGTCGAAGCTCCAATTATGATAAGTCTCCTTACAGGCGAAAATCTGAACGAAGTGGATAATATTGCCCGAACAACCCGACGTCATGAACATATCCCGACGGTCACGGTTCAGATATCAAAACATCATCAATATTTCAGTGGCCTACGCACCCAAGTGTTAAAACGACTCATCAAAGAAGTCGAATAATCAGCCACACAACCATCGAAGCTTTCAGGATTTATAAGCGGAAATTGATGTTTTTGGTGCTATTATTGCGGAGTTATAAAAAGACGCTTACGCCTCTTGGAGTATGAGGTTAAAGGCTTCTTGACTGTAGAATATTCGAAAAACACAGTCACCACCAAACATTCCGATGTGACCCGCTGTCAAGACTGTGGATCACAAGATATTGTGCATGATCCCCAACGTGGTGAGCTCATTTGTACCGAATGTGGAGTAGTTCTCTCCGAGGCTATGATTGATCATCGTGCCGGTGTTCGTGCATTCACACCAGAAGAAAAAGCTAAACGAAGCACAAACGGTTTACCACTTTCACAAATGCTCCCTGATTTTGGTTTATCAACGAAAGTGTCCACCCGGTTTAACGGAAATGGTGTTTCTCCTGAACGAGCTGGTCGCATAGAACGGATTATGCGTTGGAACTCCCGATCAACTTGGCGTCGACGAAACTTCACGATTGCATTCACAGAAATTCGGCGAATGGCAGAAAAGTTGAGTGTCCCCGGTCACATTCGTGAAACCGCGGCAATCTATTACCGAAAAGCATACAAGCATGATTTGCTCCGCGGGCACAGTATCAAAGCAATGGTAGCTGCCTGTGTGTTTGCTTCTGCGAAAACGTGCGGTTTTCCGCTTACGTTGGATAGTGTGTTGAAAACGTCTGCTGAAGAAGAACGTGTGATTAAACGGTGTTATGTTCTTTTAGTGAAAACACTGGACCTAAAGCCCAAGCGTCAGAATCTGGCTGCAATCGTCCCGCGGTTCGCTAACGCCCTGGGGTTGTCTGCTCCTGTTGAACAAAGGGCTATTGAAATCCTTGGTATTACTGCTCAAAAACTTCAGCTCTCCGGCAAAGATCCCAAAGGATATGTTGCTGCTGCAATCTATCTTGCCGCTAAGCAACTTGGTGAAACCCGATCACAACAAGCTGTTGCAACTGCCTTAGGAATCACTGAAGTTACACTCCGCTCAAGGCAACGCGAAATCGCGAAAATCATCCAGTTCACTTAACCACACATCAAAACTTTTTACCGCTTTGATTGGTCGTGTCGCCGGCAAGTCTTTAAAACATCAGAGGTTATTGCAGTTCAATGGATGCCCAACTTCTGGGAATCTGCTGCCCTTCGGTTCTGTGGTGTCTTGCGTGTCACACACATCTTTGAACACACTTTTTCAACCTCAGTCCATTGCGGTGATTGGAGCAACTGATAAAGCTGAGCGAATTGGGCATCAAGTTGTGCGGAGTTTGATTCTTGGAGGTTTTCGGGGTTCGATTTATCCAATCAATCCACGACTCAAGATGGTCCTTGATTTTCCTGTTTATCGTTCAGTTGAAGCTGTACCTGGTGAAATTGACTTAGCAATTATTGTTTTACGAAAGGATCGCGTGCTTGATGCGGTTGATGCGTGTGGACGTAATGGTGTCAATTCCATTATTGTAATGAGCTCGGGTTTTAGTGAACTAGGGGACCAAACCACCGAAGAAGAACTTGGTAGCCGAGTGAAAAAATATGGCATAAGAATGTTGGGACCAAACTGTGCAGGGTTTGCAGCAACAACAGAGCACATTTATGCGAGCTTTGAAAACAGGTTACAACCTGGACACTTGGCTTTTCTATCTCAAAGTGGTGCAATGTGTGCAGTCATACTGGCAATGGCACGTGCTGTAGGTCTCGGATTTAGTATGTTTGTTAGTTATGGTAATGCAACCGATATTGGTCCTGAAGAAATTCTTGACTATCTCGGTGCACATGCACCTTCCAAAATAGTCGGCTGTTATCTTGAGGGCATCCAAAATGCAAGACAATTCCTTTCAATAGCACAAACCATAACACCACACAAACCTTTGGTCGTCCTCAAACCTGGAGAAACACAGGCAGCTTCTCAAGCCATTCAATCACACACGGGTGCTATGGCAGGCACACAGGCGGTGTATAAAGGGGCTTTTCGACAGGCTGGAATCCTACACGCTTCCACACTTGACGAATTTGTGGATGTTTGTCTTATTTTATCGACACAACAACTTCCTCGAGGAAATCGAGTTGGAATTATTACGAATAGTGGGGGTCCTGGTGTTCTTGCTGTGGACGCTTGTACTCGATCAAATCTCGAAGTTTTCCCCTATCCTTCTCCTTTAGTAAAGGAATTTTCAACATTCTTACCTCCAGTATGTCCAATGATGAACCCCGTGGATCTTGGGCCAGAAGGATCACCAGCAACCTATCAACGGGTCACGGAAATTCTCCTCAAGCATCCGGATATTGATATGGTGCTTGTCTTGTGTGTTCCCACGGCGTTTTCTGATATTCAAGCGATATCGGAGGGTGTCGTACGAGCTCAAAAAAGCAATCCACAAAAACCCCTTGTTACGTGTTGGTTAGCTGAAGATATTATTGAGACAGGGATTCCTACTCTCACAGAGGCAGGTATCCCAAATTTTATCACACCACAACGAGCTGCTAATGCTCTCAAATTCCTTAACCAACGAGCCGAATGGCTTCGTTCCCGATAATACAAGTTATCTACTAGCATGCCCACAAAACTAAAAACTGAAAGTGTAGTCGAAGAAAACGGAGAGTTCCTTTAATGCGAGTCGCGGTGTTAGATCCACGTGCCTGTAACCCAGCCAAGTGTACAAAGGAATGCCAACGATTTTGCCCTCCCCAACGGATGGGAGACGAAGTTGTTATATTTGAAGCTAAAAAAGATGCTCAACCACGTATTGTTGAAATACTGTGCACTGGATGTGGAATATGTACCCGGAAATGCCCTTTCGGAGCTTTGCGTATTATAAATCTCGCAGACGAACTTGAAACTGACACTTCACATCGATATGGACCCAATAGCTTCAAACTCTTTCGATTGCCAATTCCCGCCCCAGGGTCAGTAACTGGGCTTGTGGGCGCTAATGGGACGGGAAAATCAACAGCTCTTCAAATTCTTGCATTGCAACTACAACCGAATCTAGGGAACTTCGAAAATCCCCCTGACTGGTCTGAAATTATCCTTCATTATCGGGGGTCCGGTTTACAACCTTATTTCGAAAAAGCCTCAAAGGGCGAGCTCTCCGTGGCTTACAAACCTCAAATTGTGACCTCAATACCTGACGCTTACAAAGGATCTGTTCGGTCTCTCCTTGAATCTACCGATGAACGTGGCGATCTTTCAACCCTTATCGAACAGCTAGAACTCAAAGGCGTATTGCATCGCGATGTAGCAGTTCTCAGTGGTGGTGAGCTTCAACGAGTCGCTATTGCTGCTGTAATGTCTCGAGATGCGGACGTGTACCTCATTGATGAACCCACTTCATATCTTGATGTGTACCAGAGAGTGCGAACCGCTCGAGCAATCCGGTCATTAGCCTTGGAAGGAAAAATGGTTATCAGCGTTGTTCATGACCTAGCTGTGGCTGATTATATTTCCGACTACGTCTGTATCTTCTACGGTGAACCGGGTGCTTATGGAATAGTATCAAACCCACATGGCGTCCGGGAAGGTATTAACATCTACCTCAATGGATATTTACCCGATAGCAACGTTCGGTTTCGAAACGAAGAAATTCGATTTGATACTCGACCTCCTGACGAAGAGTTCTGGACCTCAGTTGAACTACTCCTCGAATATGATGCCATGGTAAAACGCTTCGAAGACTTTTCACTTCAAGTTATGCCTGGACAAGTCCATCAAGGCGAAGTAATCGGAGTGCTGGGACCAAACGGAATTGGAAAGACGACTTTTGTCCGCCTGCTCGCACAAGATTTAGAACCTGATGAGGGGGCGATCCCTGAAACGGACATCAAGGTTAGTTATAAACCTCAATATCTTAGTGCAGAAGGTGAGAACACCGTCATTGAAGCACTTCAAGAAGCTGGTGGTGCTTCTGTTCTAACCAGTATTTTTCGATCAGAAGTCATCCGCCCTTTATCGCTTGATAAACTGGAAGATCGTATCATCAATGAGCTAAGTGGTGGTGAGCTTCAACGTGCTGCAATCGCTGCCTGTCTAGCACGACCCGCCGACCTCTTTCTTCTTGACGAGCCTTCGGCATTTCTAGATATTGAACAACGGTTGGCTGCGGCAAAGGTGATTCGATCCATTGTACACGATAAAGGAAAAGCCGCCTTTGTTGTCGAACACGATATGGTGACAATTTCGGCCTTCGCCGACACCATCTCAGTCTTTTCCGGTCAGCCCGGTGAAACAGGATTTTGTCAATCTCCCGTGGACCTGAGATTGGGCATGAATACGTTCCTTAAGGATATGCGGGTAACTTTCCGCCGTGATCATGCAACCGGACGGCCAAGAGTGAATAAAGAGGATAGCCGATTAGACCGAGAGCAGAAACAACGCGGTGAGTATTACTACATCAACACTGATGTGGAGTGATCATTTCTCTACTTTCATCTTTTGAAGTGGACCTAGAGGTCCTTTATGGTCAATCAGGACCTTGACAACGTTTTGATCTTTGGCGACGTGAAGAGAACGGGCTACAGGTAGGCATTTCGTTCGGAGGAGATGTGCAGTAGGTTTGGGCAATATGAATTCGGGTAGAGTTTCATGATGTCCCATTCCTTTCGCAATGACCAAGTCAACCTCGGAAAACTGATTGAGAAATGCCTCCGAACACCACTGGGGGAGAACTCCGACTGCACCACCCCCCGTAGTTATGATTTCTGCATTTTCAGATAATCCTGCAGCCTTGGCATCTTCAAGCATGGCATCATTGAGAACAGGTGATCCTTTTACGACGACGGTTACGTGAGAACCCAGTTCACGAAGTGCTTCAATGAGCAATCGATCAAACACTACCTCTCCCGCATTGTCAGTCAAATAGAGGGTGCGCTGAGCCTTTTGGGCTAACTGGAAAAGTTTTGGGATTTCATCGATGGCTAGCTCGCTTTCGGCTTGTGAAATTAATTTTGGTAAGTTGTCCCAAGGAATTTCATGACCTGCTACTCCGTATTCGATGACATTCCCAAGAGAGGCTGCAATGCATGCGCGACGAAATCGTTGTTTTAAATCCGCTGGTTTTTTCACGAAGGTCTCTAGAGGTGGAATTAATTGCAACGCTGCTTCATTTGATTTCTGTTTTAATTCTGCATATGGGTCGGGGCATCCAGTTATTCGTTGGATCACATGATCGCGACGGGTTCCGACATAAGCTGGGATTTTTTCGAGTCGCCCACCTTCGGTAAGTGAGAAGTTTAGGATTCCCACAACCTCAGTCAGTGCCTTTTGTTGAAGTGTCAAATCCGAAGTGGCTAATTGGACTTCTTGAAACCCCCGTGAGATTAAGCAGGTGATGCATTGTGCTTCCATTTGCACTGGATTCAAACCTCCCATTGATACTCCGTTCCTAGTTGGAGAGAGCTTTAAGCGTTGTAGATACGCCAGGTACAAAAAATCTGGGTGAGTGTATTGTAGCGGGCCCTCCGCGATTTGAACGCGGGATCTACAGGTCCGGAACCTGTCGCCCTATCCATACTAGGCCAAGGGCCCTCAGAATTTATTATTCGAAGGCTTTGTCATATTAAGAGCTTTAGTATCGTTTTGAAAGAAATAGTGCGAATGGATAGAGCTTTAATCATTATACCTAGGATGATATTGCGGTGTTCACAGCATGCGTTTGGACCGGGCTCAGCGGATTATGACCCGTGAAGAAATCAATGGTATTCTGCTTTTCGATCCTTTCAATATACGGTATTTTACAGGTTACAAACCCACCGGAATATTGGGGAGCTCAGTTGCGGTTCTTGTTCGTGATGCAGATCCCCTTCTAATTGTTCCCCAAGGAGAATGTGAATTTGCCCAGTCCGAGTCTTGGTTTCGTAATGTTCAATCCTATCAACCCCAAGCTTCAACGGGTGTTCAATCGGTTCTTTTAGAGGCAATTAATACTGCTATAGAACAGTATAATCTCCGTTCTGTTGATATCGGCGTCGAATTAAACTATGTTTCCGCTCGGCGCTTTGAGGAAATTAAACGACTGCTACCTGATGCGGGGTTCAGGAATATCTCTACATCCCTGGCAGAATTACGTATGATTAAAGATGATGTTGAAATTGAAAAACTTAGAACCGCATTCCAAATTGCTGAAAACGGGGTAAGGGCTGCCATGGAATTCATTCGTCCCGGCATCTCTGAAATTGAGGTGGCGGCCGAAGTGGAAAGAACCCTCCGCAAAGCCGGTGCTACACATACTGGATATCCCACGGTCATAGCATCGGGACCTCGAGCGGGGTGTCCATTTATTCCGGCCAGTCGACGGGAGATTGGGACCAATGAATTTGTGGTGATCTCTGTCTCGGCGGTAAATGATGATTATTGCTCAAATCTCACACGGTCGGTGTTAACGGGTAAACCCGATAAGAAACAACGAGGGATTTTTAATTGCGCTCGCGATTCGGTGTCAACTGCCACAACCATCCTCAACCCTGAAATCCTGGTTCGTGATATTGCACTATGTATCCGACGCATCGCCGACGATCGTGGTTACCTTACACATCTGGATGCTCAATTGGGTAACGGAGTTGGGCTTCAACCCCTTGAACCTCCACAAATCCTACCTACGGAAGAACTCCCTATTTCTCCAGGTATGGTCTTCACAATTGAAGCTGGACTCATTGTACCTTCTATTGGCAGCGTACGGCTTGGTGAAACCATTGTTTACCAAAAAGAAGGAGAATTTGAAACCCTAAACCAAATTCCTCTTGAAACGGTGTAATTTTTGTATCTAATTTTCACTCAAAATCATCACATACCGATATTGTGACGAGAAAACGTTATAACGACTTTTCTCAATACTTCTTCTAGACACAGAGTATTCTTTATCTCCATCCTACAAGGTTGAAGTCCATGTCATATGAAAAAGAAGTTCGTGACCACCGAAAAATCATCGAGAAACTTCTTCAAGACTGTAACAAAACCTTAGAGCATCCACCGAATGTCATCGGTCAAAATAATTTGATAGTTTTAAAGGCGATTCTAGAAAAAGCACTCATGGTTGCCGATGAAGCACTTCGGGCTGCGACTCTCCAACCCAATGAAGTGGAATCAATTTTAGATCGGTTCTCACAAAATTCCGATCAATATGGCACGAATCCAGCCTTGGATGAGGTCGATGCCATGAAACGGGAAATTGAACGATTCTCACGTGCTGTGGATATACTCACGGCGATGCGTAAACGGCGGGATCTCTCTCATCGGCTTGTAGGCCACGATCCACGATTAATGGGTCCCTGGGCACGTTGGATTCGAACCTTGGAATCCTATAAAATCAATCAAGATCTCAGCCCCAAACACCGCGAAGGTCTGCTCCAAGATATTGATGAATGGCGAAGCATCCTCGCTGGAACCTAAACTCCAATTTTTTCTTTTTTGCCCTCTCTATATTGAGAAGCTTGCGACATCCTCCCTTCCAAAACGAAAGGGTTCCGGACTTTTCCTTGCCGTTACGCTCGTCGCCGAGGCGCGTTTTGTCCGAAACTTACCAGGTTCTAACGCTTCTCCGCCCCGCACCTGCCCCTTATTCAGGGGAATTTCTTGCTACGCCGGAGGGGGC
>JAEOSV010000279.1 GCA_016840185.1 Candidatus Hermodarchaeota archaeon
ATAGGGGACTGACCCGGTCAAGTAGATGGAGTACATCCTCTTTGGTGTACTGTTCAATCTTCTTGACGGTTTCTAAAATCATTGAAGAAATCAACCATACGCTAATGCCACTTCCTTGGCGTTAAAGTTATTGACACATTGATGAATCCAAAGGTTAACCTGATACAATGCGGGTGCCAGCTTCACCACGTATTGCTTTGGCAATATTCTCTGGACTGGTGATAATGGCTAGCTCCCCACCGTCTTCGATGAACTGGATTACCGATTCGATTTTCGGTGCCATGGATCCGGGGGCAAAGTGCCCCTCCTTAAGGTATTGCTTGGCTTCTGTGACAGTCATTTTGTCCATACCTTGCTGATTGGGTTTTCCGAAGTTCAAATACACTTGATCAATGGAAGTTGAGATGAGGAATCCCTTCGCACCTAGAGCTTTGCATAGGAGGGCGGACGCCCGATCCTTGTCAATTACAGCTGCTACGCCTTTCAGTTTCCCATTTTCCTCTACAACTGGAATTCCTCCACCACCTACTGTAATCACAATGAAACCATCTTCAAGTAGGTTATTGACAACCTGGGCCTCAATGACCTGCTTTGGTATCGGGGAGGGAACAACGCGACGCCACCCACGGCCTGCATCTTCGACAATGTGCCATCCTTCTGTCGTTCGTCGATTTGCAGTCTCTTGATCCATAAACGAGCCGATTGGTTTGTTAGGATGAGTGAACGCAGGGTCATTGGAGTCAACTAGTACTTGGGTCACCACGGTTACCGGCAGCTTCTTAATTTTCCGACGTCGGAATTCGGTGAGAAGGATTTGTTGCAGCATATAGCCAATTGCGCCTTGGGTGTCTGCGCCACAGAAATCGAGGGGAACTTCATGTAGCTCACCTGCAGCAATTTCTGAGCGTCGCAAAATGAATCCCACCTGGGGGCCATTCCCATGTGTGATGGCGACGTCCCATCCTTGTTCCACAAGGTCTACAATGTAGGGTACGGTTTCGGCTGCAGCAGCATATTGGTCGGGTACGGTTTTATGGGCTGCATCTTTGATAAGGGAGTTGCCTCCAATAGCAACAACAATTCGCTTAGCCATGTGAAAAACGTCCGTGGTTTATTTTGGAAGGGACCTTATGTCACCTCCTGCCCTGATATAAACACTTCCCAACAGAAAGGATTCAAAAATGCAATTGACGAATGAATAAACACTTATTCCGTATCTAAGGCTAAGGATTGAGTATGGTTACCTTTGAAGATGTAACAACAGCATATGAGAGAATACGTGAAGCAGTTATCCAGACACCCGTTATGACCTCTCTCACCGCCAACAGATTAGCTAACTGCAGTATTTTCTTCAAATGCGAGAATTTTCAGCGAATTGGAGCCTTCAAATTCCGTGGCGCTTACAATGCAATCTCACAATTGTCATCAAAAGAAAGAAAGCTCGGTGTGATTGCACACTACTCCGGAAACCATGCTCAGGCTGTTGCCTTGGCGGCTAAGATGATTGGAATCCCTGCGACCATTGTCATGCCCACGAATTCTTCACCTGTGAAAATCGCTGCCACAAAAGGGTATGGGGCAACTGTTGTGTTCTGTGAGCCTACTGTTGAGGGTCGTGAAAAAATGGTAACCACTCTGATGGAGAAACACCAGTCTGTGTTGATTCACCCCTATGATGACCCGCGGGTCATCGCCGGTGCTGGAACCGCGGCTTTAGAACTATTCAACGAAGTTGGTGCCCTTGACAGTATCTTAGCTCCAGTTGGAGGAGGCGGGTTGATCAGTGGAACTACAATCGCTGCAAAGGGCTTCATGCCAACCATGCGAGTGTTTGCCGTTGAACCTGAACAAGCCGATGATGCCTACCAATCCTTCACAACTGGAAAACTCGTTCCTAGTGAAAATCCCAACACGATCGCTGATGGATTACGCACCTCTCTAAGCGAACGCACCTTCTCTATTATCCGAAATGGAGTCGAAGAAATCATTACTGTATCTGAAGAAGAGATCATTGAAGCTATGAGATTTCTTTGGGAACGCATGAAAACAGTGGTAGAACCTTCCGGTGCTGTACCCTTGGCAGGACTCTTTCGTTCTAAAGATACCTTTGCAAATCAACGAGTGGGACTCATACTTAGTGGAGGTAACGTCGACCTCACCCAATTCTTCGATTACTGGCAAAGAAAAATCACTGGCAGGTAATCTCTAATCAGAGTCCCGCTTCCTCGAACATATCATCTAATCCGTGTTGGGTGGGATCCCTATAGTGCCCACCACGATGTTGTTGCGGAATCAAATGGTCAGTTACCGATCTCACAAAAGGAATTTCTCGAATTCGACTAGTAATCTCTTTAATTCGTGGAACATCCTCAGTAAGCAAGGTTATGACAATTGTGGGTTCATCCAACCAAGTAGTGGCAATCCAGAACTCCTGTGTATACTGATTATGAACCCATTCGATAATTTCCTTGGGACTAGTCTTCAAGTCATCATATCGAATTATATATTCAAGTTCAACATCACCCAGGGCTAGGTAGTTCATCCGCATCGTGAAGTGAACACCGCCACCTTCGTAGATTTCTGTGAGAATTTTACTCACCCGACGAGGTGATAGAGCTGTTCGTGCGGCAAGATCACTAATTGACATCCTGACATCATCGCAGAGACATCTTAGCGCTTGCAACTGGTTATGAGTAAAAGTGACTTTTCGTCCGTGACTCCGAACCTTACTATCTGGAGGGGCATCTGGCACAAATATGGAAACTGGGTGGATTTCAACTTTAAGAACGGAGTCAAGTGATTCTAGATTCCGTTTTAATTCAAAGAAGTCAGCAGTCCCGGTAACAAAGGCGGAGCCTGCGTAACTGTTGGTGCCAGACCGATAGACGTACCGCACCTGTCGTTGGCTACCAATCTGCTCTAAGAGGGTGTTCATTTTCTCTGACCCATCAGTTTTAATGACCACTGCTAATTCTTCAAGATCGAGCATTGCCCTGCTCAACTCGATAGTATATTCTAGAATAACTCCTGCTTTTTCGAGTTTTTTCACTCGATTTTTTATCGTGTTGAAAGATTGCTGATATTTCTTCGCTAGGTCCTGGAAGGAGACTCGGGCATTTCCGAACAATTCCCAGAGTAACGCCTTATCCAGCGGATCCATTACCAGCACCTTACATAATAGATGTGGAATTCATCGGTTGGTGAGTCACTATACTGAGGTGTGAAACCTCCGTCCCAAACATTTAGACAAATGGGCGCTGCTCTATTAATAAATTCCTTCAAAACGTCGAGTTTTGCAGATAGTGCTGCAATATTTCTCGGTTTTTTCCTGTTTTTACGCTAATTGTTGCAGTATCTGTTTGCCATTGATAGAAAAAAGGTGAGGGTTTAGATGTAGTTGCAAAACACCATGACACCTTGAGTGTCAGAGTGGGGTGCATCATTGAGGGACTAGCAATCCTCTGGTTTCGTTAGTTTCTTTCAAGTTGGTGGGAGGTGAACAACCTGAAGAAAATTACTCTAGCCAAGGGACTATGTATTGCACTACTGGCCTCAGTCTTTTTCCTTGCCTTCATTCCAACCGCTCAAGCTAAGCCGCTACGATGTGAAATGGAAGTCTACTTCCAATTCGACTTTGGAGGTCCTAACAACAACCCTATTTGGGTGGGGTTTATCCATGGGGATCTCGAAGGTGAGATGACTTTTTGGGTATCTGGACCTGATCCTCCTAAGGACGTGGGATACAACAGTGAGAACTTCATTTCCGATTGGAACGTCCATTTCTTCACTGAGGACTGGGAAATCGTAACACAGTATGGGACAATTCGAGGAATTGACAAAGGTTGCACTGTTGCTGCAAACTGGAAATTCCGTATGAATGGTGAGGTCACATACGCAGACGGAATCTATGGGCATTTAGTGGGTCATCAAGTGCATATGAATGGTCAAATCGATTGGGCTCTCTTGCTTGCCTCAGGTCCTGTAAATATCAACTAAACTCTACAGTAAAGGAGATTCTATAATATTTTCAAGAGTCTCCTCTTCATCTTTTTTCGTGAAGAAAGGGGAGAAGTACACCGATAGTAAAGGATGCTAACGGTAAATAGAAACCAGTCTGTGTGGTTTGAGCGAACCCTTTAAGGTTCAACCCTCAACGAGTATAATTCACCGGCGAGAATAATGGCGAAAAAATCAGATCGGGACATTCTGAGACTCAAAGTGGCGATGCTCACGCGAGGAGTCCATTTCATTTCTGATGAACCCAGTGGTCGTGCTGGTGGGGCAGGTCCAACCCTTGGTCGGTATTTTCTGCTCAACGAGGACATTGTCATCAATGCTCCAGTTCGTACCCATGCACAAATTGTTCAGTTTCATGCATTAGAAGTAAGGCCTGTCAAAGGAAATCAGTTCACTATCCAATTTGAAGATGAAACCTTTCCTATCACACTGATTCCTACTCCTCAGTTTTATCAGATGAAACTAGCTGATGGCACACCCATGACTCAAATTGGTTTGCTCCATGGAAAGGATTGTCTTGCCACGACTATTGTCCAGCACTGTGACTACTTCAATCGTGGATTAGAATGCCAATACTGCAGCATTCCAGTTAGCCTGCAACAGGGGAACACAATACTTCGCAAAACTCCAGAACAGTTTGTTCAAGTCCTCAACGCGGCCCAACAGGAAGGCTGTGCAAACCATCTGACCTTAACCATGGGTAGCCCAGATCGCTCCGACCGTGGAGCCCAAGATTACATTGACTTCGTCTCAACGCTTCGACAAC
>JAEOSV010000280.1 GCA_016840185.1 Candidatus Hermodarchaeota archaeon
GGCTTCTGGAAAGCCCTTTAGCCATGACTGAAATAAAGAGAGGACGGGCTTCTGGAGGAAAGACCTCCAGTTCAGCGAGAAATCGTTGTTGAATTGCTTTCTCTACTGATTCGTGAGTTGGGTCAGCTTGCCAGGCACTTTGGACTGTTTCCTTCCAAGAATCCAAGGTTTCTAGCGCACGGTTGAAAATCACAGGGATATCAGCACCTGTGACTGCGCCAAAATGTGAAAACACCAAGAACTCAACATCATACTGTTGGAGTTTCTCAATTGATGCCTTATACGCGTCGAACTTGAAACTAGGTGGAAACGAGGTCGGGGTCACTGTGTAATTCTTCGGGCCTAACAACCCAATTGCATCCCCCGTATAAAGAGTGCGAGAACTCGTATCAAAATAAACCAGATGGTCTGAGGTATGACCCGGAGTGCTAATGATTTCCACCTCGATGTCATTACCAAGCTCTAGTCGATGTCCTTCATCGACTTCCAAGGTGATAATCGTATCAGGGAGGGGGTGTATTTCCTGAGCATATTCCCCGAATAATTGACGGGATCCTTGATTTAATCGACTTGGCTCACGGAGCGTTGCTATCGCATACTTGTGTCCTACCACCGTTGGATTTGGTAAGGCAGATGCTAGAGGTGTGGCTCCACCACAATGATCCCCATGCCGATGGGTTACGCAGATATAGCGTACGCTATTGAGGGCAATCGATCGCGCCTTCAAAGCTGAAAGGATTTGCTCACCACATCGGTGGTGCCCAGTTTCAACAATCGCAGTATTCCGACCTTGAATAATGAGGCTGGTTGTTGTATGTTGAAAATCCCAACCCTGCACATCAATCAAATCAATATGGTCTGTGAGGGACTGAGGTTGCATAATAAAGGGCATTAGGGCTGTTTTCCTCCCAAAGGGTCACTCTACTTGAAGCTAGAAAAGGCTTTTTGCTTTTCCTCCCCCTGAAACATCATAATCTTTCCTTCAATGATGAATCGAGGTTTATATCTGTGGAATCCCAACCCCAACGCATCACCCGTCACACCTACTGCATTGGTGGACCCAACATCACCGACCCTGATGACTGCTTTGTATATCTTGTCGACTTGAATGGGCTCCTTGTGCTAGTGGATGCCGGAATAGGCAGAAGTACCGATCGACTTCTCGCGAATATCAAAGGTCTCGGATTAGACGCGAAAAACATTGAACTTCTCATTTTAACCCATGAACATATCGACCATATCGGTGGTGCAGTTCCTCTGCAAACACGACTTAAGTTTAAGATAGCAGCCCATGAAAATGCGATTCGCGCTATAACCAAGGGGGATTCCAAAGCCACCGCTGCAAACTTGTATCAAATGGAAGTTCTACCCACTCCGATTGATTTGCCACTAGTTAAGGATGCGGGTGATATTCCGATTGGGAAAGGGGAGCTCCATTATCTCCATATACCTGGGCATACGCCTGGTAGTATAGTACTCTATTTCAAAGATGGAGATCGGCGTGTTCTATTTGGTCAAGATCTTCATGGACCATTCAACTCCGCATGGGGGAGTAATGTTGAACAATGGCGCACCTCAATGAACCTCGTTTTAGCCCTAGAAGCTGACATTCTCTGTGAAGGTCATTATGGTGTGTATCGTGGAAAATCTGCAGTACGTCAATTCATTTACGGTCTCTTGGATCAAATAACCTAAATTCACTGGTTTTGAGAACTCAGAGTGTTCTGCCTAAACCCTATTTACTAATTAGTTCTTTCAATTATGGTGGCAGTCCCTAGACCTAGACCGCAACAGAATGTTGCCAGTCCGTATTTGCCTTTATTATGCTCTAACACATTGAGTAGGGTTGTAATAACTCGGGCACCAGAAGCACCGAGTGGATGACCAAGAGCGATGGATCCACCATGGGCATTCAATCGTGGGTCGGTGAGGGGATCAAAGCCTAATTGTTTTCCTGCAGCAATTACGACGCTAGCAAACGCCTCGTTGACTTCTATTGCATCAAGGTCATCGATTTTGAGATTGGCTCGTTCTAAGCATGGCGGTGTGGCGAAAATTGGGCCTTCCAAACAAACAACTGGCTCCGTACCAACAACAGCCTGTGATTTTACAACAGCTCGTGCTTTCAATCCCTGTTCGTCTGCTTTTTCCCGTGACATGAGCATCACTGCGGCTGCGCCATCATTAATCGGACAGCTATTTCCTGCAGTAATCACTCCACCAAATAGGGGAGGAAGTTTTGCTAACTTTTCCATAGAAGTGGTTGGTCGTGGACTTTCATCTTTTTCAATGTTAACCCAACTATCATCCTCTTGTCTAGCGGGCGTGGGAACAACTTCGTTCTTGAATTTCCCAGCTTCCCAAGCCGCAACAGCCTTTTGGTGGCTCCATAAGGCAAACTTGTCAAGGTCCTCTCGTGAAATCTCGTATTTTTCTGCCATCCGTTCAGCACTCATGGGCATCGGAATGAATTGGTATTTCTTGAGTAATTCGGGGTTGAATGCTGCCCAGCCTTCGCCAAAGTCAGCACCGATAGGCAGCCAAGACATGTGTTCGACACCCGCAGCAATCACAATATCCGCGTTATATGTGGATATGGATTGAGCCGCGAAATTCACTGCCTGCTGTGAAGAACCACAGGCTCGATTTATGGAACACCCTGGAACCGTGTAGGGGAAATCCGCACCCAAAAGGGCTAGCCTTCCAATATTTGCTCCTTGCCATGCTGTTTGGGTGTTGCATCCCATGATGACATCATCAATATTTTTGGGATCGACTTTGGTCCGTTTCGTGATTTCACGAAGGACATGAGACGCGAGTTCATCAGGTCGCGTCTTTGCATACGCACGATCTTTTCGACCAATCGGTGTTCGAAGAGCATCAACAATAACAGTTTCTCGAAGTTCTTTCATTCAAGTCACCAATTCGTTACATTATTCGCCTTTATAGTCAGGTTTCCGTTTTTGAAGGAATGCAGTGATTCCCTCAAAAATGTCTTTTGTTGTGAACGTTTTGGCAAAAGCTTGGGCCTCATAAGCTAGTCCAATTTCCAGTGGGACTTGCGTGCCATAATTCAGACATTGTTTCACTAATTTCACGGCAATCGGGGCTTGTTCTGCGAGCGCTTCTGCAAAAGTTCGTACATCCTTCTCA
>JAEOSV010000281.1 GCA_016840185.1 Candidatus Hermodarchaeota archaeon
ACTTGGTTCAATGGCATTTGGAGTAGTTTTTGCCGTACTCGGAACTCCACCATTCATCCTGGAATTCATCGGCATGGATTGGTCTGCAATCGTGGCGTTTTCTCCTCCGCTTGCAAGTGCGTTTGTGCTTGCGCAAAGGCTCCTGGGTTTTGCGCATATAGCGATAGCCATTGCGTCGCTGTTGGTCCTTTATCGACATTACCAGGGGGATCAGCGCTGGGCGGTGATGTTTCTGTTTTTTATTATGCTACCGGTGTGGCCTCCGGCATGGTTCCTTATCCCCCCTGCCATCCCCATTGCATTTTGGGCAACAATTGCCCTGAGCGTCTTGTGGGTGTTAGGAGTCGGTATTGGAGCTCTAGCGCTCAAGCAGCGTAAACAGGATTAGAGGTAGGTTTCGGGTTCTTTTCGGTCGGGGTAGCCTTTGTTCAGGTCGCTTTGTGACTTGAGAACGCGTTTGCTCATGACCCGTGCGCCGGTTGGACAGTTTTTGACGCAAGCACAACACCAGATACAGGCATTATGATCTGTGGAAATCAGACGAAGGTTGTAGCCGATCATGGGGGATGGATTGGATGAAACGTGTTGGATGCGAATCGCTGCTGTGGGGCAGGCGTCTATACATGTTCCGCATTTGGTGCATTGATCCTCGTTGGTGGAGGGGGTGGCTAATTCGTTATAGTTGTACCAGGTGAGATTGGCACGCATTGACAACGAGTACGGTGTGGTTCCGGGAGGAATGACCGGAGAGAGGTTCGCGATGGTATCTGTTTTTTCATACTTGTCCCGTATCTGTTGGCCAAATGTTTCAGCTTTGGCGAGGTCTTGTGGGTCAGGTCGTCCATGCGCTGTAGGCATCTCGGGGACGCTAAAGGAGTGTTCACATAAGAAGACGCCTGCGGCGATGGGCTGGAATCCTACTTCAGAGACGATGTCGCCTAATTCATAGAGTGCGTCTTCGTAGGCGCGGTTGCCGTAAGTGACGACAATGACGGCTGGGATTTTGTGTGGGCGTTTGGCGCCGTAGGGCTCTCTGTTGCTTGTTAGCCTTCGGATTCGGTAAGCGGCTTCAGTGGGTACTCGCCCTGCGTATACGGGTACGGAGATGATGGCGAGCTCATCCTTGAATTCCGGAAATTGTTGGGTTCGTGCACTTGGCGGAGTCAGGTCGATATGTTCTATGGGAGCTTGAGTGCCTTTGGCTATGGCTTCGGCAACCTTCTTAGAGCCACCGGTGGGGGAGAAACTGATGACTTTTACTGCTGTAATTTTCACTCGAATTTCCCTCAGGTGGGTTTAATCCTTGTAGATATAAAAATCTAACATGAAATTCGAGGAACCGGTGACTGGATTACAACCTTTGAAATCATATTCTTCCGGAGTATCCCCGTGGGGATGCCTAAAGAGATGAGTTGTGCGGGAAGGAGTTTGGGTGTATGAACTCTGGAAACCTTGGTGTTGTACGATCTCCTGGGGTGGACGACCACATTCACAGCGATGGCCTATTGGCGGCGTTGGAGGAATTGGAATTTACCGTGTTTTTGGAGGTAGAAGAGGAGCATGATGATAGAGATGATGATGCCGGTAACAAAAGCAATGAGGGGGAAGACGGGGGGGACCCAAATAGGGGGAAGAGGGAGTTGGAGTCCAGTGACGCGACAGGAGGTGATGTATAATTGGGCATCGGGTTTACCGGGGATTTCGATGATTTGCCAGTGGATGCGGTAGTGGTGGTAGCTGTTGGTTAAGTTGGATAACGAAATGGTGCGGGTAGTGTAGGTGGGCCAATATCCGGGGGTGTCATTGAGAGTGGGGTGAAGGATGGTGAGTGGGGGGAGTGTACCGTTCGGAATTGGAGTATCTGCAGCGACACTGGCGTTCAGCCCATAAAGTAGGATTAGGGCAGTGGGACCGGTGGCACAACTCCGGTACTGAATGGTAACCTGACTGATATCAAGGGTGATGAAGTCTTGCCAAAACATTATGGTGTGTTCTTGGTTGGTACGAGTGGGTTGGATGAACAGGGTGTGGGCATCACCGTCGTTTTCCGTATCGTTGATGAGTCGAAAATGTTCCTTGGGACCAGTCGTATCGCCCGTGAAGTGCCAAAAAGTGGGTTTGGTTACATTATGATCGTTGCCCTCCCAGCCACCGGGTTCAGTATCGGTGAAATCCCAATTGAGCACCAAATCAACAGAAACCGGGAGCTGTTTGGTAGCTGCAGAGATTTGATGGTTTTGAGTTAACGGCGAATGAGCAAAGGCAATGAGTAACCCGAGAAGAAGTAGGTATACGGCATACGATTTTTTCATTTTAGTTCACCCTCTGAAAGGGAAATATCACCGCTAGAATGTGAGGATTAAGAATTTGCTTGTGAATAAAAGAAAGCATTGGTCTTGGTGCATTTTGAAAGACAAATGTTGAGAAAAATCCAATATTCTCTTTAAAAACAGCAAACCCACTTACATCCTTCAACTAGATATCATAATGGGACCAGCACAGCATTCAGGTGGGATGGACAACCACTTTTCTTTTCAAGTAACTGAATTAGCGGAAGCTTCGATGAGCTGACAGATTATCAAAAAAATGAAGGGGGTTACCCGTGTTCCAAGATTAGTTGTGAACCTGTTATTGTCTAGTATTCATTCGGTATATTGGCAGCCGTTTAACTCCTGGTTGTTTTTCGTGTTCTTTTGACCAGTTGTAAAGATATTCGAACCATTCTAGATATCGTGGTTCATTGAGTTCTTCTCGTAGGTGTTCGACTAAGGGTTTCAGTTTTTCCCAGCGATGGATAATTTGATAGGCATCCCACAACATCTGCTCATCAAGCAGATTGCGGTAAAGTAGCAACCCTAAGGCTTCAAAAAACACGGACACGACACGAACGGCTCGGTGGATAGGTTTGATGTCTGAAAACGGACCATACTTTTTTTCGAATTCCGTGTAATCGGTAAAACGCGCATATTGAAGGAGCATATCTGCGGCTTGAAATTCATCGTTGTTCGATGTGGCAAACACTCGCATGAACATATCAGACTTTCTTAGTTTCCCACGATTCCGAAGATCAATAAAGTAATAGATAACGGCGATGATCACACCGATTACGGCGATGTATACGGAAATTTGGGTAAAGGCATCCTGCATCTCAACCACGGCCAAAGTTCTAGACTAGCAACAATAGAACGCCATTCTCCCTTTTATCTCAAACCCACCTTTATTCAACAGCTGTTAACCGACTTGACGTTTTAAATCAAAAGTGCAAAGCTATTAGTAAATTTTATGAGTACAGAGTGGAGCTCGATTAATCGCAGATGGAGATTTTCACTTGTCACAGTTTTTGAAAGGAGAAAGAGTGCAACCGGATAAAATCCCGTATTTGGTTGCGTTTTTTGCCAGAGCCTTTGTGCCGAAAATAAAGGCGTTTTTGGAGACGGAGTATCCAACTCGTCAAGAAAGTGTAGAGGCGTTTGGAGCCTTGATGAGGGAAATTTATCCTCTGGTCTATCAACTGCAAAGTCAGCTTCCCGAATCCCTGGTTGAAGAAATGATCTTGGGATTTCCTGCATACATTAGTCTCTATGAGTGGGAGAAAGATCCGAAGAACTGGAAAAAAGAGAGGAAAAACGCGCTAACCGCTTTTTTGGAAGGAAAAGATACTCCAGTCGATGACTACGGTAATCCTGACTTTCTTAGTGGTATGTTTGTCTCAATTATGATGTTATTAAATTCAACATATAAGGGGCTAATCTCGTCAAGAGGGCTTTACAGCACTTTCAAAGACGCGGCATACACCGAATCCTATTTTTGCTCACTCTATGACCAGTTTGAAAACGGGATTTTTGCCAAAGGGCTCCTCAAGACCATTGGGAATTTCAAAGGAATCATTCCTTTACTCAATGAGATTGAGCGAAAACTCGCACTGTATCCACCCACTGGGTTATTGGAAACGATGTAGGAGAACTAGAAAAAATTACTACTTTTTAATTATAGCCTAGGATTGCATGTCTGAACCGCAGGGATTGTACGATTCGTTAGGGTGGACACCCTTTTTTTCATGTAATTGGTGTTCGCAGGAGGTTAGAGGTAGGTTTCGGGTTCCTTTGGCGATGGTTTCTGCAACCTTCTTTGAGTCCCCGGTAGGGGAAAAACTGATGACTTTCACTGCCTTAATTTTCATGATACATTCCCTAATTGAATACTTGTCCAAATGGTCTCTATTTCTTACTCTTTCGTTTCCTCGGTTTGGGTTTCCCACGCCGTCTCCGAAGGATAACAATAACCACGACAACAATGACAATGATGACGATAATCAACCCGAGCAGTAGAGGATCGATTGGGAGCCCCGGAAGGACCGGTCCTGGTTCTGTGACTCGAAGTAACCAGACATCACCAAGACCCGCACCATAGCTGGATGTGTCACCAATGATGGCAAACCCTCCACTACTTACTCGAATCATTTTGATAGCGCGATCTTCCCCGGCTCCACCGAAGGTCTGGTTCCACAGCAAGGTTCCGTCTAAATCGGTTCGTAATACCCAGACATCATTGTCCCCTGGTCCAAAAC
>JAEOSV010000282.1 GCA_016840185.1 Candidatus Hermodarchaeota archaeon
ATGACGATCAGGCTGATGACCTTATCCGACGCGCTGAGAGGAGGTGCATGGCCGTCGCCAGTTCGTGGCGTGAGCTGTCCTCTTAAGTGAGGCAACGAACGAGACCCCCACCCTTAGTTGCCAGCGATACCCTCACGGGTAGCCGGGCACACTAAGGGGACCGCTACTGAGAAAGTAGAGGAAGGTGGGGGCCACGGCAGGTCAGTATGCCCCGAAACTTCCGGGCCACACGCGGGCTGCAAAGCCCTGGACAATGGGCTGCTACCCCGAAAGGGGAAGCCAATCTCACAACCCAGGGCACAGTCGGGATCGACGGCTGCAACCCGCCGTCGTGAACATGGAATGCCTAGTAATCGCCTGTCAACACCAGGCGGTGAATACGTCCCTGCTCCTTGCACACACCGCCCGTCGCTCCACCCGAGTCAAGTTTGGATGAGCCGCTGTCCACCCAACCGCTTCGGCGGATGAGTGGGTGGTGTCGAATCGGGATTCGGCAAGGGGGGAGAAGTCGTAACAAGGTAGCCGTAACCAACCCAGATACGTTCTGAGTTGAAAAAACCCGCTTGCGAGCGATCCCATGCGGTATGGGGAACCTGCGGCTGGATCACCTCCTAAGAAATCATTTCTTCTGAGGTATCCCCGCTGGGGATACCTTGGAAGGTATGTGCGGTAGGAGTAAGGGTGTTCATTGGAAAAACCGGTGTTGTAACGATTGGCTGGGGTGGACGACCACTTTTCTTTTTCATATAACTCAGTTAGCGGACGCTTCGATGAGTTGGCGTATTTTTTCTAATCTTGGTCGTTTTGCAGGATGCCATGAGCCGATGGTTGTGATGAAACGAAGCATGGCAGGTTTTCCAGTGATGGCAACCCGATGAATATCACCTGAGGGTTTTCGTTCAGATTTTCGAATATTTCCCATAGTGATTCCATATCGGTTTAGGATTTCTTTGACAGCTTTCAAAATGGTAGCATCTTTCTGAGTAAAATCGATGTAGAGTTTCCGTTTGAGCGAAGGATAGCCAGGACATCCGCCATCGGCGTCCCAAAATGCACGAATATAGGGAATTACTGCTTCTTGATGTTGATGATCCAGGTTTCGTTTACGTCTTTGGGAAAGATCTCTCCACGTTTGTTGGTGTCCAAAATGAAGAACCCATTTAGATGTATCCCAATACACTGCTTTTGGCCTGAAAGTGAGATTGTAAGCAGTTTCAAGACAGGGTTGAATGATTTGGGTTATCCAAACCTTATTTCGTTGGAAGTATTTCACATGATGACCAGTGGTTAAGCTTCCATCGTGGAGCGCACCAGTTAGGTAGTTCTTTAGCGTCTCAATATCCGCCTTCCTGATTTCCGCTAGAATTTGGTTGGTGCCCATCGCGATTTCATTTATAACTCTTCAAAGATGCTAAAGAACCTAACAATTCAAGAACTTGAACCTGCGGCTGGATCACCTCCTAAGAAATCATTTCCTCTGAGGTGCTCCTGTTTGGGAGTGCCTTGGAGTGGAGTGGGCAACGGGAGCGGGTGTATCATCTGGAAAAACCGGTGTTGTATACGCTGGTTGGGGTGAACGACCACTTTTTCTTTTCAAACCAATCTTTCACATCGTTACCTTGTCAGTGGTTCCAGTTATTTTTACTACCTTCATTAGCCAAAGAATGGCTGAGAGCAATGATAAACTTTATATGCAGTGATGTGGAAAAGTGGTTGTGTATTAGTGAGAAAATCCGTTGGTGAATCACATGTCTAATCTAGATGATATCAGAAGTCGATTCTTGGTTGATGACAGCGAATATGAAGATAAAAAAATCGCGGCGATAATAGAACTTGCCAACCGGTTCATCAAGGTGAGCAAATCAGGAAATGTCCATTTTGAACAAAGAGATTTAACAAATAAGGATAAGGTGGCACTGGTTTTTATTGGACGCTTTTTAGGAAGTAGGCTGGATTCTGACATCAGCAAAGAGGTTGAGAACGATGAAGTTCGTAACATGACTCACCTTGATGTTAAACAAATCTCTGCTCGTATTTCTGAGTTGAAGCGGGAACGCTTGTTAGAACGGAGCGCCCCAGCTACCCACCGAGTCATCAGCTTGTTTGCTGCTGAACGTTTTCTTGAAAATTTACGAGGACGGGGTAACCCTTGAATGAAAAGATACATAACTTGATCGAACAAGCAAAGAGCATAAACCAACATCTAATTGAATCCAACTGCC
>JAEOSV010000038.1 GCA_016840185.1 Candidatus Hermodarchaeota archaeon
AGAATTCCCCATATAGATCAGCATGGGTCTTCATCGCATATTCAATGGAGTAAGGAAGAACCATACCTACTGTGATGCCGTGGGGCATTTTGAACACCGCCCCCATTGAGTGCCCGAATGAATGGGTAATGCCCAAGAAGGAATTACTCCAAGCCATCCCACCAATGGTTGCCGCATTTTGGACCTTTTCGCGTGCTTCGGAATCATTGGGATTTTCGAAGGCCTTTGGCAGGTATTCGAATATCATCCGCGTTGCATGGATGCTCAATCCATTGCTGAAGTCATTCCTCCATTGGACGGTATATCCGTCAATTGCTTGGGCGAGGGCATCCATTCCTGAGGATGCGGTCACTTGTGTCGGCATTGACATAGTTAGCGCGGGGTCCAGAATGGAAATGTAAGGCATTAGCTCAGGGTGAGTCAGCTCCATCTTATTCCGATCTTTCGAATCCGTTATGACAGCAGCCCAAGTAGCATCAGACCCGGTTCCAGATGTTGTTGGGATGGCAATCAACGTAGTTTTAGAAACCGAGATGGTTGTTAGGGGAGTAATATCGATAATGGGATGCTCCGGGTGTTCATTCAATATCCGAGCCACTTTAGCGACGTCCATAGCCGATCCACCTCCCAAACCAATGATGAGATCAGGATTAAAGGCCCGAACTTTTTTCGCACAGGCTTGGGTAATCGTGTCAGGAGGTTCTGGAGTTACTTCATCAAAGAAGGCCACTTCCTTTCCACCTTCCTTCAACTTCTCTAGAACCTTGTCCAAGAACCCTAATTTTGCTATGGTTTTGTCAGTCACAACGAATGCGCGATTACCCTCAAGTTCCTTTAGATGGTCAAGTGCACCATCACCAAAGACGATGAGTCGAGGAGAGCGAAAATACCACATAGACAAACTACCTCAATTCGCTCATGAAGGGGAGCAAGTTTTCCCCTTCACGAAACTACAACCACTATTATGTTCCAGTAGAAAAGTGGATAGGATGAGTAGGAGCCAGAAACTTAACCCAAGCCGTTGACTTAGAATTCGGTTTTTATCATCTGTGCTGTTCGAACCAATTCTTTAGCTGCTCGGGTTGCACGCATGACTTTGGCCCGATCACCGGTCAATTTCATCTTCCGTGTTAATAGGGCTTTGATAGGATCCAATCGACCTTCGATAATTTCTTTCCAGTTGGCATATTCACCTTCGTAGATGAAGGCAGTTTCTTTAGCGTCACGATTTGGAAGCATAGCGTGGTCTCGACACTTTCCATGCCATAGATCCATCCACATAACAATTTCTTCATCATTTCCACCTTCTTTTGATGGATAAACAATGAAAAGGAAGTCGCCTTCCCATGTTTCTGCAGCTTCTGCGTAGGCTTCGTTTTCATTAAGCGTTACGACAAATTGCCCAATCCATTCAGGAGCACCAAATTTTACCAAGTGTATTCACCGAGGTTGACTCAAGTTACTGAGAGTGTAACCATTGTAGGTTTATATCTTGTACTTCCGTTCAAAGAATCTGACCCAAACGACTTATTACTAAGTGCCAGTGAAGTTTCACGACATATGAGTGTGAAAAAAATGGCAAAATATACACTTGTTCAGATATCTGATTTGCACGTGGGTGAATCAGGATACCGGAAAGACATGATCGTCACCGCAATTGAAGAAATTAACAAAATGAAACCCAATCTCGTTATGATGTGTGGCGATTTGACCTGGAACGGGATTCGTAAGCAGTTCCAGGAAGCTCGAGATATGTTACAAAATATTGATGCGCCTGTCATATACACCATGGGTAATCATGATGCTTCTAATGTGGGATATTTGATTTTTGAAGAACTCTTTGGCCCCCGATTTGTCGAACACAAAGACGATACAATCTTTCTTATGGCTGTTGATAGCTCCGAACCAGATTTAGACACAGGGCATATCGGTCGTGAAGGTCGGAATTTCATTGATAAGGCATACTCGAAAGTTGATAAAGAGCTATTGAAGGTGTTTGCCCTTCACCACCATCTAGTCCCAATACCACGTTCGGGTCGTGAGAGAGACATCATGGTTGACGCCGGAGATATGCTGGAATTACTAATGCACAAAGGCGTGAGTTTAATCCTCAGTGGACACCGCCATTATCCATGGGTCTGGCGTCTAGAAAACATGGTTCTCTCATATTCTGGAACTAGCGGGAGTCCCAGACTTCGTGGAAGTCCGTGTCAGAATTATAATATCATCACAATTGGTAAGAACACGATTGATATCTCAACAAAGCTTATCGGTGGTCCAACTCGGCGTCGTGGACGATACCGTTGGGGTAAACGGGGAATTACTTCACGAAGTGAGAATTCAACCTAATTGGTAAACATGAACGTGGTGGATTTCCCCAAGGTTGCGGGAATTGTACTGTATATTTCTGACATGGAAAAGGCACTTGCGTTTCACCCCGAGGGGTCAGGCTTGGAAGTAGTATAAGCAGGCTAGCTTTGTTTTATTTCTTTCAGAAGCTTCGGATCGATATTGCGTCCACTGGCGATAATGGCAACCTTTGCTTTCTTCTCGAGTGTTACTCGTTTTTCGAGTAATGCTGCAATTCCAACGACACCAGATGGTTCAAGGGTTTGTGCTTCGTGGTCAATGGTCCAACGAATAGCATCTCGAAGCCCATCTTCCTCAACTAATACTATGGTATCTACGAATTGCAAAGCAATATCAAGATTCAATTGACTCGTGTTTCCTGCTAAACCATCTGCGATGGTGTGTTCAATGGGTACGTGGAAAAGCTGTTGCCGACGATAATTTTCATAGAAGGCACGCGTCGCTGTGGTCTGTACTCCAATGACCTGGATGCGTGGGTCGATGGTTTTTATCCACAAAGAGATACCGGAGATTAATCCGCCACCTCCGATGGGCACAATCACCGCATTAGTGTCAGGTAAATCCTCGAGGAGTTCATAACCAACGGTTCCCTGTCCAGCAATCACCATAGGATCTGCATATGCATGTACGAGTGTCAATTGATTTTCATCAGCATACTTGACACTATACCTTGCTGCGTCATCGTAATTATCACCGTGTTCAAGAATTGTTGCCCCATATTGCTTACATTTCTTCATCTTCAACGGTGATGCATCATGAGGAACCACAACCGTTGCAGGTATTTCTCGTTGCTGAGCCGCATACGCAACAGCCAAAGCATGGTTACCGGTAGATGCCGTAACAACACCACGTTTAACAATTTCAGTAGGAAGCGACGCGATTTTATTATATGCTCCACGTAGCTTGAAAACCCCAGTTCGTTGTAAACACTCCCATTTCACATGAACGGGCCTACCTGCTATCTTGGTCAAATGAGTTGAAACTTTCACCGGAGTTCGAATAATAACTCTCTCAAGGCGTTTGCGTGCTTGAAGAATCATCTTTGGGGTGACAGGAAGTGGTGTTGACGCCGATCGATCCATAATATGATGCACCTAGGAATCTTGGATACGTAATTAGATTGATAATGATTTCTTAGTCGGGCTTTTCACATTCCGCTCGGTTACGATTGTTTATAAGTCTGCATTTTCGTTAATGGAGAACAGAGCGTGACCCTTATGTCTCAAGATGAAGTTCAACAGAAACTCCATTGTCGACGGTGTGGACGACCACGAATCATTAACCGCGTCAGCAAACCAAAGGAAGGCACAGTCAAATTATACATGACCTGTCCGGATCACCGCAGCGAAGTCGTTTATACCATGCCTGTGAGCCGCTACGAAGAAACCAGTGACCTGATCCGTGAACATGTACTCTTATGCAAAAAATGTGGCCAACCCGTAGATATCGCGGGACAACGAGCAGGCAATCGCACTACGACCCTCAACATTAATTGTCCAGAACATGGCAGCGGTGACCGCAAGGTCAACAATTCACTCCTTGACCCGATACTTGCTGCAGTACCAACACAACAAGCAAGCAAGGCTACACCCGCTGCAGCAGCCACTACCACAAAATTCTGTGCAAGTTGTGGTTCACCAGTACCTTCTGCAGAAGCTCGATTCTGTCATCATTGTGGTGCATCACTGGAATAATCTTGATTTTTTACGCTCCTAGCGCCGGAGATAGGAGATCTGGCTAGGTTTCCGTCGCTAGGGTTGACTTTTTCCAGGCGGATAAATCTTCCTCGCGGAAGTCAAATACCCTGTATGTCCAATCATACGCGTCGCTGGACGCGTTTTCCCCGAGCGAACAAGAATTTCCCGTTCAATGAGTTCACGGGTCATAATTTCTATAAAGTGTGAATCATAAAGCGCGTCAACCGTTCGTTGGGTTTGTTCAATTGTCGGTGAAAACGATACAAAAACACCACTTCCATGTAACGCTTCATAGGCGAGAGGTACTACGTCCCAGGGGACGGCCATATCCAAAACCACCGCATCAACATCAGTTTCCTCAATGCCTTTGAGAATATCTTGTTGTTTTATCATAATCACATCGGTGAGGGCAACCTTCTCAATGTTCTTCTGCGCTTCTTTGGCGAAATCTTCACGTACCTCATACGAAAAGACCCGCCCAGCAGGTGCTACATGAAACCCAAGAAGGGAAGTCAAGGCACCACTTCCCGTCCCTGCCTCAACAACCACTGATCCAGGACCGATGCCTGCTAACAACAAGATGAGTCCAGCATCCTTGGGATATACGATATTGGTTTGCCGACCCATTTTGATCGCTCGATCACGTGGTAAAGGAGTAAGCGCCGCCACGAAAGCCCCAAGGCTCGTAGCAATTAAACTGCCATATGGTTGACCGATAACATTGTCAAAATCTAAAATTCCTCTGTGGAGATGGAACTTCTTCCCCGCTTCAACACGTAATAGCCAATGACGCCGCGAATCTAAATAAAAAAGAACCTGATCGCCGTTACGAATCTTCGTCATGGACACCCACCACACAGCCTAGCACACTTCTCCTTTTCAGCCTTCTGCCCACAAATTCAAA
Organism: Candidatus Hermodarchaeota archaeon; assembly: GCA_016840185.1. The sequence continues at coordinate 4,972 of JAEOSV010000038.1, forward strand.
ATGCCTTAGGAAATCAAAACCCAAAGAAAAACAGAGGAAACAGTTAAGGGCATTCTTGGCAATGTTTGAAAACAGGAGGAAGCACAGTGGCAACAAAGCCTATTGAAACCATGACAGCTCTAAAGTGCCAATCCTGCAACGCTCCCCTCACCGTGAGTCCAGATGATGTGGTCATCGTTTGTGGCTATTGTGGATTTACGTCAACCATTGAGGGGGAGAAAGTTGAGAATCATTTCGTCTTGAAGCCCACGATTGATGCGGGTGAAATCCGTGATAAAGTCACTGAGTGGGTGGGACGAGGTGGCAAAGCTCGTGTGACCGAATCACATCTGCGATTCGTGCCCTTCTGGGTAGAGTCGATGCACGCTTTTACCGAGTATCAGGGGTATAAGAAACACACAGAAACAGAGTACTACACTGATTCGCAGGGTAAACGTCGTTCACGGAAGAAAATCGAATATGAGCCCATTCAGGGACAATTCAATGAAAACCGTTCCGTGAATGTCTTGTGTCGACGAGGCGCCACCTTCTACAGTTTAGGCGAATTGGATAAGGCACTTCATGTGACTAAGAGGGATATTCAACCCTTTGATTATAATGCAATCACCGCTGTGGAATCAAAGCCCCTCTTTTTGAACAGCGAACTCACCGACCCCGATGCTTATGAAATTGCCGAAACTTTTGTGGCCCAAGATCATCGCAGTCGTGCGGATGCGAGGGCAACAGAAATCTGGGACTGCCATAGCCGAATTAGCAAAACAGGCTCGTATCTCTTGCATGTCCCGCATTGGCTCGTTCGTTACCAATTTGGTACTGAGACGTATCGTGTAGGCATTGATGGTCACACCAAGAAAGTCTTGAAAGGGGAAGTTCCCATTTCTGGTGGATTTCGTGGTGCAATGTTCTTTCTAAGCATTCTAGCGGTCCTAATTGGCACCGTAGGAACATATTTTGTTGCACAACTACTCGCCCCGGACTACTCATTCTTTTCCTTAGCGCTGGTTGTTATCGCCATGATAATCGGACTCGTGGGGACCCAGCAAAGCTACAAGATGAGTGCGGAAAAACGAGAGTAATTGAAAGAAGGTGAAAATAATGGCAAAGAAACATTGTCCAAATTGTGGCGGCGCATTAAACATCCATGCTGATGACGCCATCATCACATGCACGTACTGCGGTACAAGCTTCACACCTGATGGCTCGAAGATGAAAGAACATTATGCGCTTGCTGTTAATTACTCTCAAGGAGATGCACTGGATACTCTCAAAGCGTACCTGGTCAAAGTTCCTGGAGTTGCAGATGATTTAGCTGAAAAAATCCATTTGAAAGACCTCTCGATGACCTTCTATCCCTATTGGACGGTGACCGTCCACGGGGACGTGAAATACAAAGGAATCGACCGGAAGGCCACGTTTCGTGGACAGTCTGGTGGACGATATTCAAGTATCAATTGGGAATGGGTGGCAGAATCGGGACACCAAGAACAGACACGACAAATCCGATTATATGCTGGACCAAAAGCACGACCAGAAATCGTCAATTACCCAATCGCAACACGCTCACGTCGATACTTCAATCTTGAAGAAGCACAACAGTACACCGCGAATGTACTATTCTCAAAGGTTTCTGAAGAAACTGCTCGACAACAAGCCACCGCGGCAACACGTAATATGATTTATTCGCGAATCAATCGTGAAACAGAGAAAATTGACGATACACGAGAAACTTTCAATGTCACTGATCAAGCCTACATCCACGTACCAATCTATCACATTCAATTCACAGTGGGTGGTGGAAAAACCTACAAGGCAGCGCTCGATGCATCGAATGGGCGTGTCTTATTTACTGATATTCCGACAACGACTAGTTTCAAAGCACGAACCATAGGTATGTCTGTAATCTGGTTTGCAATGACCATCGCTGGGGCCTTAATCACCTATCTGACTTACAATGGCACTCCAATCCTAGGATTGGCTCCAGAACTCCTCTTCTACGCAGGTATCGGATTGACAATAATCCCACTCATACTAGCGATTCTAACACTCTACTATGGATTCCGCGGAACCGCAGCAGAAAGAGCCCAATAACCTCTTGAACAACTATTCAGAGGTTGAGATGAGGTAAGTGCAACTAAGAGTGGAACAATTATACTAAAGCATCGTTCAGACTCCAAAAGAGAATCTCACCCTCTGGCGAGATTTTATAAGGTCTCGACCCAATGCCTAGATAGCGACCATCGAGGTGATCTCCTTGGGAGATGATGATAAACCATCCATAATGGAAAAAGTCGATGACGAACGCACTCTAACCCAAAAAATCATGAAATTAGTACCCGGTTGGCGAGGATACCGAATCAAAGAAGAACGTCGAAACGCCGACCGCATTCTACGCGACCAAATCATAAGCCGTCTTCGTCAAAGCGCAGACAAAATTCAAGATATCCGCGTCGCTGTTGTCGAAGCGGAAATCGAATATGCCTACAGAACCGTTGACTCGCTTATGAGTCGAACTGAGAAACTCATCAGTCAAATCGAACACGCCGATTACGGTTACCGTCCATTCTTTGATGCAATCAAAATCAAAGAAGATGACTTAGAGAACATGTTACGCTATGACAGCTGGTTTGCCGAACAGGTTCAAGGGTTTGACACTCGTTGTGACGATGTCTTATTGCTGATTGAAGAAGAGCCAGATGAAGCCACTGGCCACATCAAAGATCTTCGGAAAATGATTTCCGCCATGAGCCGTAAGTGGAAGGAACGAGAACAAGTCATCATGGGCATAGAGGTAATATAACCGAAAGATTTCCTCTTGCTCGAGAAGTGTATCCTTCCTTCTTTCTCTCTTTTTCAATCTGGTGAGTCAAGAATAGGTTCGGGAAGCCCGGACTAGTTGCCTTTTTCTTTTCGTCGTTTATCCCGGATTTTATCCATGAATTCTGGGGTGATAACCGTGAGCCCCTCTTTCTTGGCGGCATCTACAATTCCTGCAATTGCACGTTTCAGGAAAATGCGTGGAACATTCACGATTTTTTCTGCCGCCTCAGGCATCCATTCAACGCTGGGATCATAGCGTTTCGCGGCATACAACACGGTGTTGACGCTAGTACCCTTCGACTCGGGGATGCGAAGGGCGAAGGGTTTGTTGCCTTGAGTAAACCAGAAATGAATATTGTCACGAAAACCATAGCCAACAGGCATACGGGGGAAGGATTTGGCATCCAATCCTCGAATGATAGCCTCTTTGTATTTGGGCTTCAACAGAATCTGTTCAACCCGTAAAAGAAAATTCTCACAACCCCCGACCAAGCTAGAGGAAATAGAAGAATCCCAGGTGCATTCATAGACCTGAAAAGCCTCTTCAATAATATCAGGATAATGGATACTTTGATCGACTCCATTACGGGGGGAGGGGAGAAGAGTGAAAATGCTATCTTTCATTTTTTCTTCAGTAGTGTCACCCGGGTAACCAAGGAGAACGCAGTTCTCGAGGTATTTCTTCTCGTCGGGGAGAAAATTAATCGCACAGTATCGTGTGCGACGAATATTCTGTGCTGTATTGCTGTCCGCTCGTGTAATCAGCATCATCGCGTACTTGCCTTCATCGGCAATCATGTGTGGAAACACAAGGGAGTAAGGTCCCAAGTTGGTTTGCCCGGATTCCGTGAGGGTTGATACCAGAACGATTGGCATTGGGAAAAACGAACTTGTCTGGTAGAAGTTGTCAAGGATTCTGATGGATTCGAATTGGTCTGCCATCTTGTCTTTCAACCCTCTTTTCAAGGTGCTCGTAGAACCACTCAAAATAGGTTTTTTAGTTCAGTGGTTATTTGATAATCCGAGTCACGTCATTATGGTTTCCGAAATTTCAATGCCCATGGATGAACCTTAAATTATCGTAATCTAATTCACCGTTGTTGGAATTTCGATGAGTACTGGAAACACTGTGATTGACGAAAATCTGTCTCGAGCACGTCGAGTCATTAAATGGACTGCGTTCATAGTCATAGCCTTAGTAATTACTTGGTTTCTCGTTGCCTTCATATCAGGAAGTGTCGGGCTTTTAGCAAAAGGAATTGATTCTCTTACGGACTTGATTGCCATCATCACGGTATTTCTCGGACTTTGGCTGGCCCAACGACCTCCAAGTAAAAAATACCCCTACGGCTATTTTAAAGCTGAAACCATGGCAGCCCTAATTGTTGCCGTCTTTATCTTCATTACTGGAATAGGAGTGCTCTGGCAAGCCATCCAACGTTTCCTATTCCCAACGGATTTGAGTTTTCTTGGACTCGCATTGATTGTATCCGTCACCTCCATTCCAATTATCTTCATCATGTCCTGGTACTTGAAGAAGGTTGGTCGAGAAACTGGTAGTAACGCAGTATACAATTCGGGTCAGGAATTTCAAATGGACATTCTTGCCTCGATTGCCGTAGTCATAGGATTAACTTTTGCATGGTTTGGATTCACCTGGGTTGAACCCATCATTGGTTTCATTATTGGACTCCTCATCTTGAGAAGCAGTTTACAGCTAATATATGAATCAGGTCTTATTTTGATGGATGCAGGTCAGGATCCAGAACAGATTGAAGCCATCGAACGACTTGCTCAACCCATTCAAGGCGTCCTTGGTGTTCACGCTATTAGGCTTCGACGAGCAGGACCAATTTGCTTTGGGGAAATGCATCTTGAAGTGGCAGGAAAAACAACAGTTCTACAATCCCATCTCTTAGCAGAGGAAATTTCTACACGGGTCAAAGAAGCGTACCCTGATGTCCTGTCATTTCTTGTCCACGTTGAACCCATTCAACCTGTCACATTCCGTGTGGCATTTCCTGTCGATCAAGCAGAAGCGACCCCGAACACCAAACCCAACACCCACTTTGGTTCCACACCTCATTTTCTCATAGTGGATATGGACCAGCGAAAAATTGCCCTTTGGGAAACAATGCCGAATCCCTTCGCAAATGACACACGACAACGTGGAAGGAGCACAGCCCACCTTCTGATTGATGCGAAGGTGGAGGTTGTAATTGTGGAAAAGATGGGGGAGACGCCGTTAAGCATCTTACGAAATCATCTGATTCATGTTCATCACCAAAACCCCAGAGCAAGCATTCGAAAGAATCTAGAAGCTTATCTTGAAGACGAGTTACCACCACTCAAAGCTAAAGAAAGAACTGATTCCATCCATAAAACCTAGCCCTTTTGGGTTTACGACCCAAAAAAGGCTCCCAAAAGAGAAGTCGTAAAGTTGAAAAGGCTGGGCACGAATTGCAACGCAGACCTTCTGTACCTTCCAAACTGGATTTCCAGAGGGAGAAAGAACCATGCCCGAAATAATCGAATGGAAACGCATGCGAAAGAACGAAATCGTTTACCGATGGCCTAATGATCTCGTGAAATGGGGCAGCCAATGCCTCGTCCGCGAAAACCAAGCCGCCGTTTTCTATCGTGATGGAAAAGCCCTCGACGTCATGGGGGTCGGTCGTCACACCCTCACCACAGCAAACGTTCCGATTCTTACGGGGATTTTACGTCGCATTGCAGGCTTCGATAAATCACCGTTCACCGCCGAAGTAGTCTTTCTAAACATGACCAAGTTCCAAGGAAAATTCGGAGGAAAAGGACAAACCCGAGACCTCGCTCCGCTAATGTTTCACGGAGAATTCTGGTTTGAAATTGATGACCCCCAAGTCTTTGTGAATGAAGTCGTATCTGGAGAAAATTACACTACCCAAGATGTCACCAACTTCATCCGATCCAAATTCGTCGAACTAGCAATGGATGAACTTGCTGATTACTCACTTCAAGATGCGATGACGCGCCTTGATGAGACCAGCATGAAAACCAAAACCATCCTCGCCGATAAGTTCGAAGAATACGGCTTGAAACTGCTTGACATGGCATTCGCTGGAATGGATACATCCCCCGAATACCGCGAACGCCTTTTCTTCGCAGTCCAGGGTGTCAGTGGCCGAGAAGTCCTTACTGCTGAAACCATGCGTCGCAGCGCTGAAGCTCTTGGACAAGGCGGAGGATCTGCCAGCGCAGGTGCTGGAATCGTCCTCATCCCACAACTCGCTGAAATGATGCGATCATCCCAGAAGCCGCAAGACTCAGGCGTCACTCACGTTGCCTGCCCACATTGTGGAGCCGCAATGCCCCTCAAGAGTGGAAAAGCACCGAAGTTTTGCAGTGAATGCGGGAAGACCATCCGCAAGCAAGTGGATGCACGTAGAAAAGCGAAGCAATTTTGTCCAAACTGTGGAGCCCCTGGAAAGGGTAAATTCTGCGGTGAATGCGGAGAAAAGCTATAGGTTGTAGACTGGAGGGCATCTGCCCTCTCTTTCCTTCTTTTTTCTTATCACGTTGTTAGGGGACCTGTTCGATTTTTTGAACGAGGTTGTCAACTGTGGTTGTCTAGGAGGACAGTTATAGTTTTCATTTTGCTTAAATACGCTGGCTGAGTACTAGGTATTGTCATTGAAAAATATGTAGTGTGGTTCTGGGTTGAAAGGGTATGCTAAATGGCTGTCATTGACCCTGTTCGGGTTTTGTTTACTCTTCTTCATATCGCCTGCCCAGGTGGGTGCACAACCGCCCCAGCACTGGATTCCGGGAATGGAGCAGTACTTGTTTGGTCACACCTTTACGGAGCATTCATGGACTAACGAGTCCATTTTCGTTGAATCCGAGAATAACGACACCGTCCAGTTCATCGCAAGTTACTTGAATTACGATGAAGGAGAAGGTGCCTTTCAAGCCATGCTCATTGCGTTAGGTGTGATTGAGAACGAAAATGGAACACAGTCGACGTTGCCGTATCAACTCTTTGGTTTGCATTTCACGACTAAAGGAGGCCGTGACATCTTTGCAGGATCATTACTTGCCTTCTTGTTTGGGTTCAATGATACAGATCATAACGGCGTTCCCAGCCCCGGTGAGAACCGGTTTTTCATTATTCCGTATGGATACAATGAGGGGAATGCCACCGCCCCGTTGACGGTTGAAGCGATTCCGGTGACCAAGTTGGGTGATGACCATTATCAGTTTGGGATTCGATATCGGAACTTGTATGGTCGGATTGTTTCAGCTAATAATGAAGCAGAATTTGTGTTGACACTGCTTCTGCCCCTCTTTGAAATCACTTTTAGTGAGTTGACCGTGATTTATGATATTCAAGTGGATTCTGAATCAGGAGAGATTACCACTGAAACCTACTATACGATAGGTCAGGTCACCGAGTTTCGATTTCTTGGCATTTCAGTGCCAAACTTCCACGATGCACTCCAGGATGTGGGTATTGGAGTCGCCCATCTGGGTATTATACTCACGACGCGATACTATACACGAACTGCGGGTCCAACACCGGTTGGCGGTGTGGACCAAAACCTAGTCAATATTTCGACAGATGCGGCGGGTCGTGATCGCGCCTTTGCTCTCAGTACACGTGGAACCTATGATGTACTCAATGAAAGCACCGATCCCTTTTCGACCATGCAATCGGACCTTCCAGCGTATAGTTGGATTCTTTCCCCGCAACCGACGGATCTTATTCTACTGTTGTGGCAGCTACCCATTTCAGCGAATATCTTCAGTATTTTCGCATATGCCATGAGCGATTATCTCCAACGGATTTTTGATGGCCCACTTGATGTGTATAACCATGCGGATAACGTCTTCAATTCTGCGGCGTTTTGGTATGGGATTACTTTTCCTGAATCCAACGGCTATAGGGTTGAACATGACCCCGTGTATACAGCGTTTTCTGATATTGGACAAGCGGCAGGCACGTTTGGATTGATAATTCTCGGAACTGTGGCACTAATCGCGCTCATCGTGGTTGTGTTACGAGTCATACGAGCAAACGGTCGCAAGAATCATGCCTCTGAAAAGGAGGCATAAGATTTGGTCGATATGTATAAAGGCGCAATTTCCTCAGTGAGTATGGAACGTGGCTTCTCTAATTTTCAGGAGAACACGGTGTGGACGACTGAAACGAGATGAAAAGCCGGGGATGAAACCAGCCAATGACGGACTTGGACGATTTTCTGACGGCCATTGGTCACCCGTTACGCCGTCAAATCCTTGAAACCGTCTACGAAACCCCCGGCATCTCCTATTCGCAGATTCTTGCACGAGTAAACATATCAAGTGGGAAACTCAATTTTCATTTACAGAAACTTGACTCCTTCCTTGCCCAAGTTGATGGACAGTATCAGATATCCAATGAAGGGCTGAAACTCTATCGCACATGGAAGATGCTGGAAGGACGGCTCAGTGGAACTG
>JAEOSV010000039.1 GCA_016840185.1 Candidatus Hermodarchaeota archaeon
ATGGGCTTGGGTGCCTGTTGGGTTGGTGCATTCAATGATGGTGCAGTTGCCAGTGCCATTGAATGTCCGCAGGGCGTGTTGCCCGTCGCTATCATTCCCGTTGGATATCCTGCTGAATCTCCGGCATATCGTCGTCGGCGGTCAATCGACTCTATTACGCACTTCATACCACCAGAATCAAATTAGCTTTACATTTGCTTTTGTAAAACTAAGAGGAAGCAGATTGGATAGACCCAGATGATAGCAGTGATTACGGAGACAATTTCAGGAATGGCAACACCAGTGAAGGGTAATAGGTTCAGATAATAGACGACCCAAACTAAAGCACTAATCAACGATAAGATAAATGCCATGATACCAATTAGTCGAAGGTGTTTTTCCTGTATTAATCGGACACCATAAATCATCCCCGCTGTCAAGAGACTCACGAAGAATCCAACTGAAACCACAAAATGTGTGTTACCATAACCTTCATGGAAGACGCCAATGCCAACGAGGAAAAATAGGGCGACCGTGAAAAGAATCGCTCCAATGACTCCGATGGCGGATCCTTCAAAGACTTGGTGACGAATTAACCAGACACTAAGACCCAATGTAATGAGACCTGCGATAATAAGGCCAGTGTTGAAGATGGGGGCTGCTAGATTGGTGGGGTGTCCGAGGTCGCTGAGAGCGTCATTGAACCAGTTGAACCAGGGAGAATAGAGTATGGCTAACAGAATTCCTGTTAATCCAATGATCGGACCAATGATGCCACACAGCCCTGCAAATCGGGTGGAAATGATGAATTCCAGAACCGGGTGAAGATTTTTTTGTTCCTCGGTTTCTGTCAAAGGAATGTACCCTCTTTATTTGAATTATATTGGCTTAGCTTGAGGATAAAGATAAGACTTGTGCCTCAACTGCGTTTCGAATAGGACTACATGGCATATCCGTGTCGATACAACCGGATGCTGACCGGAATAATCCAAGTGATACCGGCTATTGCTAAGATAATTTCTGGTATGGCCGCACCTGACCAAGGAATTAGACCCATGAACCAAACTGCAAGAGTGATTGAGATTACAACTCCCATTGCTAACGTGATAATACCTTCGTTACGGGTTGAAGGTTGGATGATTAATGAGATTCCAATTAGCACTGTGGCAATGAAGAGGCTGAAGAAGAACCCCATTGCTGCTATTGCATGAGGCCACAAGATTCCCTCATGAAACACTCCTACGGCGGACAGAAAGGCCATTGAGAGAATGATAGCTATTGCACCGATTAGACCAAAGGGTGATTTATGCTTCCAGAAGAAGATCACTAAATGGATTCCGAAAACGATGTTAACTAGCCCTGTGACAATTAATCCAATGTTAAAGACAGGCGCCGCCGGATTCAATCCTGGCACACCATTGATCCCTCCAAGCATTGTGGGATGTCCCAAGTCACTGAGAGCATTTGTTGCCCAAATGAACCACGGAGACAAGAGAATTGCGATACCAACACAGAGGAGTCCTATGGCGGGTCCAATGATACCACAGATAGCTGCAAACTGTGGAGACGTGAAAAAGGCTTGTATCTTGTTTTCTTGTTTTTTTGAAGTGGTCGAAGCCATCGTAAAACAACTCAGCAGTTGACCATTGTTGTTATCTCGTTAAAAGTATGTATTCTATTTTGACGAAAAGGGATGTAACTCGTTAGGCAAGGGCTCTCCAATGGTTTGAAACTCCACTGCTAGTGCGTACATGAAAGCAATTAGAAGCTGATGTCTCGGTTCAGCTAGTTTCTTTCCTGTTTGGGTGAAAATGTGATTGTGAAGTTTCAATAACTTTCGGTCCATATGTTCAATCATCCCATGGAGTCCACGTTGCTGGACAAGGCTTTCTGCGATGGTTCGAGCTAGTCCAAGGGCGCCCATTGCATCGAGTTTATCTGCGTCACTAAGAATTTCCCCCTCTAATGATTCGGGGTTTTCATTCTCACTGAATCGATGGGTCCGAATGGTACTAGCTACTAAGGGTAATTTCTCCTTTGGAAATGAGGTGGTCGCTAAGAATGCCACGGCCATATTGGCTCCAACTTTCGCATGTGATTCTCCTGTTACCTCTTCCTCGGGGCGTCCGATATCATGCAATAGGGCGGCTGCTTCAAGAACTTCCAAATCTGCGCCCTCTTTTGTGCCCAGTAATAAACACAATTGACGAACTCGAAGCGTGTGTTCATAGGAATGGGCTCCACGCTTCCCCACCCTAATGGCGTTATGAGCAAACTCTTCAATTGCTCCGACTAAATCCGCATCCATTACAATTCACCTGCTCACTACCACTCTTTCTTCTATCGCATATCCATGAAACGAGGAGCTAAATAAGTAGTCCAATTTCGGGATTGAGAAACAAAAGGAATTCATTCACCAAAAAGCGAGAAGACGTAAACTATAAGGGCACAGTCTTAACGAGATTAATTACAGCTCTGATGGATGTCGAACGTTATGGGTTTGATAGGCTTTCTTCTTCTTGTAATAGGTGGTGGGATTGTACTTTATTCCGGAGCTTCGATTGCTCTCGATCCCGCATATGGTATGTTACTCGCTAGTTTCATTAACTCCATCTTTGGACCACCCATTGGAACCCAAATTGTCGCTGCGCTTACCTTTATCACTAGTCTTGGTGGTATCCTCGTCATTGTTGGTGCAATAATTTGGTATGCAGCTGGTTCAGGTTTATTCGCGACGATTGGTCGGATTATTGTTATGGTTGCAACCTTTGCGGCACTCTTCTATCTGGTTACTCAAATTCTTTCAATAGTTGGAACAGGCTTATTCAGTCAGCCAATTGATGTAATCATTGCCTACTTCTTAGGACCGGGACTCGGTATTGTCGGTGTGTCAATGATTTTCATTGGAGACATCCTCGGTGCGGGACGAAAGAAAAAGGTTCCAGTATCCTATGAAGACACTGCAGGAGCCTAGCCAACTCGATTAGCTTTTGAACCTTCTCCGCAATGTCTCTGGTACAATGAGTAAGACGATACCAAAGGCAATAATGCTCATCACCATAGCGAAGCCCATGTTGCCACGAAGCGTAATGAAGATGAACTGAACTAAGGCGCCTCCAATAATGGGTCCAAGACCAAGTCCAAGGGAGTTCGCGGTAGCTATTGTTGACATAGCACGGCCTCTCCGTTTAACCTTGCTTAGGTCTGCGGCTGCTGCATAGCTTGCTGTGGTAATTAATGGATAAAGGGGAATGAACCACAGGAGCATGGCAAACAATGGATTCATGATGAACAAGTAAACCAGCATGAAAATGGCGTAACCCACAAAACCGAGGAGGATAATGGGTTTACGCCCAACACTATCGCTTCCTCGTCCTGCTGCAAGCGTGACACCTAATCCTAACAAGGATGCAACGCCATTAGCAACTCCTATCATGAGGGGTGTACCACCAATTTCTGAAACTAAATAAACTCCGAAGAAATAAGCAAAAGCATTGACTCCGATACTACCCACTGCTACCGCAATTGCTAGAATCAAAAGAATACGACGCCGGTTATCCCACCAAGGTTCAGATTTGGGTTCAATATCTCGTTTAGTCTCTGGAATAACCACTGGTTTAGGTACGGGTGGGATTTCTCGTACAAAAACGAGGATAACAAAGATTCCAGCAATAATGGCGATACCACCGAGGAAGAATAATCCTGTCATTCCAATGAAAGTGAACATGAAACCCCCTGTAAAAGCTCCTAAAGCCCAACCGATGCTACTGGTCGCGAGAAGGAGTCCGACTGCTTCTCCCTTAAAGGTGCGGGCTTCCGTGAGGTACGCGTTCGCCATGGGAACCGCAGCAATCGAGAACAGATAAGCCGCACAAGTAACGATGAGGAATGTGAAGCTATCCTGAATGAAGATATACAAGAAGAAACTGATTGCTTGAGCAAAGAATCCAGCGAGGATGAAGGGGAGTCGACGATGCCATCGGTCAGATAGTGATCCCCAGAGGTAGACACCAGCCAATCCAATAAGTACAGGTAACCCGCCTATCAACCCGATTAACAAAAAGGCAGTCTCACCAATTCCTGCGAATAGATAGAAGCTTCCGAATTGCCAGAAAATCGACATAGCAAAATGATACAGCGAAAAACCTAGGAGAATACCCCAAATATAACGACGCGGTACATTGCGTTCAGATAGCGCTTCCCCATTGTCTTCCACTGCCACCATGAACAGCCATTCCAGTATCCTGTTGAAAAAGCTATGCCTAAGAACACTTTCCCTCGCCTATGTTCCATCTTCCAATGATTTTTTATCATGGAATTGTTGCCAACATCCTGTGAACGCTGAAACCCAAGATATCAAAAACCCTCAAGTCGAGTCCGTTCCTCTATCAACGCCTGAACGCGTACAACACTTTCAACAATTCCTTCTCTCATGGTATAAGGTCAATGCCCGCGACCTTCCTTGGCGCAACACACGTGACCCCTATCGGATTCTTGTATCCGAAATCATGCTCCACCAAACGCAAGTGGACCGCGTGATTCCTAAATACAACGAATTCATCACAACCTACCCCACTTTTGCAGCCCTCGCTTCTGCCCCAGTTGAGGATGTAGAGCAGCTCTGGCGCCCCCTCGGTTACAATTTTCGTCCAGGGCGACTGCACACCATTGCTCAACACGTTGTCACACACTGCAACGGACAGTTTCCTGACACACTGGAGGAACTCATGGCACTCCCTGGAATTGGACGATATACAGCCGGTGCAATAATGAGTTTTGCATACCACCAGGACGCCCCAATCCTTGACACCAACGTCCAACGAGTACTCCAAAGATACTTCGATGTAACCGGTAACCCCCAACGAATCCCCGCAAAATCACAGCTATGGACCCTAGCCGAGCTCGTCATTCCAAACGGGAAAGCCTACTTGTTTAATCAGGCGCTTCTTGATTTTGGAGCGCTTCAATGCACAGCTCGGAACCCCTCTTGCCACACCTGTCACCTGAATCTCCACTGTCCCTTTGGCAAAACCAAATTGAACCTTATTTAACAGGCTCAGAAACTCGTAATATTCTCCGACGCCAAAGCAAAAGCGCCCCAAGTACAACCAACAAGATAGTAATCATCACCATCCCTGTGATTATGATGTAGAGCTCAATTATTGGGGGTAGGGGTGGGGGTGGTAGTCCACCGTTCCTCCATATGCTAAATGTGGCTGCAGAAGTTCGAGAAGTTGTATACATGCCATCCGTACAGTTCACTCGGACCAACCATTCAGTGGTGGCGCCTAAACCATAGTAGGGACCAAATGGATCGTAGGTGATGCTTGATCTGGTTGTACCGTAGGTGATTACCTTCCATGTGAGTCCAGAATCATTGGTGACTTCGACGGAGAAACCGAGAATTTCACCCAGTGAGGGAGAATCACCAGGAGCTGTGTTTGGATCTATCGCCGTCCAGGAGATGACGAACGGTTCAGGACCGAGTTCTTCTCCTCCATCAGGATCAATTGATGTGATGGTGGGGGCAAAGTAGTTTTCAACACCAACATTGCTGATATATTCATCGCGTATGAAGCCTGCAGTCATTCCCCAATCGAGGGAAGTGCCGGTAATGAACGTCGTTAAGGCTGCATATCGGGCATTAGTGTTAGTTAATGCGGTGTCAAACGAACAGGTCTGCCCATCGGATTGCAGTTCATAAGAAATATAGGCATAAGATTTGAGTTTCCATCCCATCGGGACAACACCAGAATAGTAGTCTAAACCAATAGTATATGTTCCGCTCACTGGAGCCACAAAAGTTGCCATCTCAGGATTGCCACAAGTATAACAGATAGCACCTGTGAGACTGTTTTCAAACGTATTGTTTACTCCAGGTGCCCAGATAAAGAGGTCTAAGTCGTCATTGGCACCATGAGATAACGGTGTATCCATACTTGGATGCCCCATCCATGTTCCAAACTCTACTGTAATTTGAACCGTTGATCCGGCGAGAAGGTCAAGGTAAGCATAGGCTTCTCGTGGATTATGGTCCGGGTGCCAACCTGGAAACACAGGATAATCAATGGTTCCATAATCATAATCAAAGATTGTTGATACAAGGGATAAGCTGGTTCGTTGTATAGAAATGGAAGAAAATTCAGGGAGAACTAAATCCGACCACGTGCTGTAGAAGGTGATTTGGGGACCAACCCAATCACTATCTTCGGTTAAGGGTGCTAGGGCGTGAGTGGAATCGGTGACGTTCATTTGGGCCACTGGAAGATTCCATGCTGGAGAACCACTCGATGGATGGTTTTCAACCGCATACCCCACCGTGACCCAGAAGTCTTCCGGTCCCCCAGATGTACCACCAAATTGGCTGGTCCGAAGTGCGATACCAATAAGTCCCCGGTTCAAGTAAGAACCCCAGGCTATACCACGACCATCATGACTGGCATCGAAGATTAACACGTTTTGTCGCTCACAAGTAGGTTCACCTACCCAACGGCCATCATCCCACTCGATGAAACGTTCCTCTAGATTATACCCGTAGGAGCTGAAGTACAGCATGACATCAATCCGGGTGTTCGGATCACTCCACGTCACGTTAACAAGGATATAAGAAACATCGGTAACAGTGGGGTATGCATCGACAAAGTAAAAGCGCCAATCCCCTGCTTGCTTAGAATATCCATCACTAATGCCTCCAAAGGTTGCACCATTGTCATATGGGGCTCCTTGGCTACCACCCCAGGTCTGGTAGACGCCCGGAGCCGAGAGGTTTGTATCGATTCGCAAACTGATGGGTAAATGGGCAATACCAGTACTATTCTGACCCTCTATGTATCCTTCATAGAATCCTGGCACGGCATCGACTGGAACTGAAACACTCGTGTTCCATTCAAGGGGGTAATTCGGTGATTCCCCTCCGATATATTGGTGGAAGGTGAACCAGTTCCATTCCACACGCTCATAGAGAAGGATGGTTACATTCACAGACACTGCTAATCCGTGGAAAGCATCAACAAACGAGTCATAATAGAAAAGTGCTGGGGTGTCAGAAAAATGGTATCCTGGGAATCCTATGCATATCTGATGGCAGTTGCTCTGACTCGTATCAGCAGCAATACATTGTCCTTCAGTGTTGTTGGATGGATTCATGTCACCATCTCTATTGGCATCAGTCCAGTCAAAGAGATATACTCGGTTTCCTGCCAGCCTATACCGATAATTGTAGTCGGTCCATGGAAAGGTAAGATGGATTGTTGCATAATCCGATGCAAAGAACTGACTCGTAAATTCTGAACCAAATGCTGAGGTTAGGTTCAAGGTTGTCTCAGCGGTGTCTGCGTCGAATTCCACACTTGATGATGAGATTTGTTCGTAGGTATAGGCGGTTAGATTTGAGATTCCCGATGAACTATGCAAACCGGTATTCGCACTTACATTAAACGAAGTTGAATCGCCCCGGTAAATTGGTTGAGGACAAACTTTTCCGTCCTGTTTCAAATTCCCGGTTGGATTGAAAATGGTATAATCCATTGGGTTGCCGAGGTAGTCGTAGCCGTACCACATATTCATGTACCAGCCTCGCCATGCCACCTGCCGGTCATTCTCTACATATTGGTTTAACAATGTGTCATAACTGAAAAGATGAATCAGTGGGTCGGTTCCATCCGTTGAATTTCCAAAAGCGAGGTGTAGGCTTCGATATCCATTGACACGACCAGCACCCTGTCGGTATATGTCATACCCTAAAT
>JAEOSV010000283.1 GCA_016840185.1 Candidatus Hermodarchaeota archaeon
GGTATACATAACTTCTTGGTAAATGCCTCAAAACCGGGAATGTTCATCCAAGAAAACTCGCTCATGGTAACCCTCACTGTTGATGGAGAACCCACCACCATAACAGGAAGTGCACCTTCAAGTGTTGATGGTGGTGACGTGTTCAACGTTACGGTAACCTATCGTAAACAATCTGACGGATCTGGTATCACAGGAGCCACGATTTCCTGTTTGTTAAATGATTCCACGTTCAGTGGGTTTACTCTATTTGATTTATTGAATGGTACATATCGAGCGCAATTTATGCTCAACGTGAGTGGAAGCGATGCAACCTTCAATATTACCCTGACTGCTTCACGGGATGGCTATTACAACGCGACTTACGATACGTTTGTTGATGTGTTGATTCGCCAAACCACAATTGATGTTCAAGTTCTCTCACCGTCTCCAGTCGTATATAATGCTCCATTCGAGGTTCTTGTGACCTATGAAGACTTGTTCGCCCAAGGTGTGATTGGAGCTACCATCCAAGGAAACTGGTCTATCATTAGCTTCAACGATAATTTGGATGGCACATACTCAATCACCTGTGTAACGACTGGTTCAACGGCGGGTTGGTGGACGATTAGTTTCAATATTAGTGCCCAAAATTATGAAGTTAGGTATTTCAGTGAAACATTCTATTTGGTTTGGGCAACATCACTGACTCCTCAGGATGGAGATTATTCTCCCAGTGAATATGAGAATGAAACCCTTCTTCTGGAGGTGCTCTTCTGGGATACCAGTAATAGTTTGGGAATTGATGGTGCCACGGTGTGGGCGGTCTTTCAGAGCGTTTCCCACCCCCTAGTGTCGGTTGGAAGCGGCATGTACCGCCTAACTTTGAACCTATCCGATGTCACACCTGCAACCTATTCTTTGACCGTGTATGCCCAACGTATCAACTATGAAAACCAAACTCTAATCATGAGCTTGGAGGTTTTAGCGAAAAACGATTCGATTCTCACCATAACCTTACCACCGCCAAACAATATTGTAGAAGGGCTCCAAGTTTCAGTATCTGTCATGTTAAGATTTACCAATGATACGCCCATTGTGGGAGCAGCGGTCGGTCTTGATGTGTGGATTCACTACGCGAATGGAACCAACCAGGTATTATACTCAGAGATTATTATCACGGATGCCTTTGGCGCACGAATCGTTCTCATACAGCTACCTTCTTACTCCTCAGAGTTTTGGGCTAATGCTGATGATGCACCATATCTTTGGACCGCAGCTGTATACAATGGCACGGGAGCAATTGCACCAACCTCCGCGAATACCTCGGAAGTGATTTCGCAAGCTCAACCTTTGCCATGGTGGTTCGACCTTTTGATGTTCCTACTACCCTTCATTGTCCTGTTTATCATCATTATCATTGCAATCTGGGTATACTATGCAAAACGTGTAAAACCGAGAAAATTCGCGCAACAACAAGCCCTTGAGGAAAGTGCTAGTAACTGGGCTCAACGCATGATGGGATTAATGGATCTGCGGGCTCTCTTTGTGACGTACTCTCAGACTGGGCTTCCAATCTTTACTTATGATTTCGCCGGTGGAGAAATGCCCAGTACCCTATTATCCGGGTTTATCTCAGCAGTCAATGCGTTTTACAGTGAACTATCTGGTGAAGTTGATCGTGAATCGCAACTTCGTGATATTCACTACAAGGATCTACACTTGAGTTTGCGAGAGGGTCAATATGTAGTAAGTGTCTTAATTCTCGATTCTTCGCCCAGCGAGGTTTTGACCCAATCTCTCGCCCAATTTTCAGCCAAATTTGAATCACGCTTTGGAACTGAACTGGCATCATTCGACGGACGAATTGATCTTTTTGACAAAGGTTCTGAGATAGTTGAGGAGAGCTTTCACGGGGAATTACTCTTAGCGTACGAGTGTGCTCAAGCCCCATCTCGTGGATTTCCACGTAAAATTTACGATTTAGCTGTTAAACTCGCCAACGACGAGGGCCGCTTATACCTACCTCAGCTATTTGTCGCTGCCATCGAAAAATATGGAGCGAAGCGAAAGTTCGATATCGCCAATTCTCTCGAAATACTTCATGACCAAGGATGTCTTGTCCCGGCAAAAGAGAATGCACCCAACAAAGAAGAACAGCCAGATAATCCAAACGACCCATCTGCGTATTTCTAGAAAAAATCACAATTTTTCAGGGAATTTTTATCAGTCTTGCGCTGTGAAGAAGTTTTTTGAATAATATGTAATAAGGATGGTAGACGTATGGAGTTCGAAAAGGTATGTTTGCAAAACGCGCCACCGCCGCAAAATTGGCGATTCAAGACATCCAAGACGGGGATTTAATTGCAAACGACCAAGGTAACGTAGTGGGTGTTGAGACTTTTCTTGGCCAAGTCAGCCGGGTGAATGTCATTGCGACTGTTGTGGACCGATTTCAAGCAACCCAAGAACGCTTGGACGATGATGGAAAGGGATTTGCCACTATTTCTCTCGATGATGGAACTGGAGTGATTCGTGCCAAAATGTGGGGGGAGCTAGCCGCGAAGCTAGCGGACATTCAGGTTGGCGATCTGGTTTTGGTGGTTGGACGCGTTCGAAGTTTTCAAGGTGAAACCTACATCAATGGTGAAGTGGTACGACGGTTAGAAGATCCGAACTGGGAGACCGTGCGCCTCATGGAACTGAAACTATCCCGGGCTGAACCACACAAACTTGAAGCGCGTTTTGGTATGACTAGCCCTCTCCCCGTGCCTGATGAAAAACCATCAGAATCTGGGAAACAGAAAGAACTTGAACCAGGTGTTTGGCATTCGGCTACGGCAACATTAGATCAACCGGATGAAGAGGCGGTTCCTACTCCTGAACTTCGTCGAGTTGTCCTTGAAACCATTGAGAAGTACGATGCGGATGGGGGAGCACGCTTTGAACAAATTCTTGATGTCACCGGTGATGCAACTGAAGAAGTGGTTGAACAGGTACTCATAGATTTACTCAGTGAAGGCGTGGTCTACGAACCTGATATTCATCGGTATAAGAAATCCTAAAAAGAACCAAATCCTTTTGAGCCTAATTAGTGTCAGCCCAAGTATAGCCTAACGGGAATCCAAATCTCGAGTAGGTTCATCTGCGAAAAACAGAGATTTTATCAAGCCCCAAAGCTATCATTTGGATGCGTACTGTGAGGCGAAAACACGTGCCGGCAAAAACAACGGAGAAATCATCAAAAACTAAATCCACTTCGAAAAAGAAGCCCACTAGTTCCAAGAAGAAGACCCGTGCAAAAACCACTACGAAGAAGAAAACCACCAAAAAGACCACAACCAAGGCAAAAACCACCAAAAAGACCACAACCAAGGCAAAAACCACCAAAACTTCATCAAAGGCTTTGAAAGCGGATGACTATGAAGCGCTGCTTCAGCGTGCCCGCGATGAGATTCCTCCAGAAGTTTTTGATCAACCACGATTTAGCATTCCCCGTGTTAACTCGTTCATTCAGGGTTCACGAACGGTGGTCCGGAACTTCAAGGATCTCACCGATACCCTGCGACGTGATCCAAAGCATCTTCTACGATATCTTGCTCATGAGCTCGCAACTGCGGGTGAGATTCGGAGTCCACAAGCTTTCTTTAATGGACGGTTTTCATCGAATGCCCTTGATGACCTGATGGAGAAGTATACCGAAGAGTTCGTAGTTTGTCCGATTTGCCAGCGTCCTGATACCGAGATTCGTCGTGAAGATCGCCTTCTTATGCTCGTGTGTAGTGCCTGTGGTGGACGAACCCCCTTGAAGGGTTAATATCTGAAAAGGAGCGAGAATGTGTATGCGAGTATATTTGAACCAGATGCACCGGGAAGGCGAATATATCGTCGCTATCTGTGACCAGAATATCCTCGGGGAATCCTTCGAAGAAGGAGACCGCTGCATTCACATCAGTGAGAGGTTTTACAAGGGACGGCTTGTGACCGTCGAAGAAGGGCTCGCGGCGATGGAAAAGGCCACGATTGCGAATATTGTTGGCGAATGTATTGTGAACGAAGCTTTGAAAGCCCAATTGATTCAAGAACGGGGAATTATTCGCATTCAAAATGTCCCCCATGCCCAAGTAGTAGTAACGAAATGAGAAACCATGACGCGCCAATGTCCTAAATGTGGAAAAGCCCCCACAAAGAAAGATCCCTTCATTGAAGGCTTTTGCACCGCATGTTATTTTGAGCAACACCCATTAGTAGTATTACGTCGCTCTCCAGAGGCGAAGGTTTGTCCACGTTGTCAGGCCTATTATGCGAATGGTCGATGGGTTTTCCAGGCGGATCACACCGACGAGGAGCATCTTTTCGAGATGGTTTGCTCACTCCTCAATCCATTATTTTCGCCAAGCCAACCAGCTTCCTTTGAGGTTCAACTTCAAGAACAGCCCAAAGGTCCCCTTGCTAAAGCTAAGCAAATTCATGTTGAGGTAACAGCTCAAGCAGAAGAGCAGGACTACAAAGAACAGAAAGTCGTAACTATCCCGATTTCTCCTACCCTCTGCAATCAATGCAAGCAAACTGCTGGAGGCTATTTTGAAGCCGTCATCCAAATCCGATCTTCAGCTGGAAAACTTGCGCTATCGAAGGCAGACCAGATTGTGGAGTTTATGAATAAACGTCTCGTTGATTCCGATTTACCCCCCTCATCGCTGCAAATTTCAGATACTCGGGGAGGATTCGATGTCAAATGTATCAGTGGTCGACTGGGTCGTACTCTTGCTAAAGGACTGTCAGAACGGTTTGGTTTAACTCAAAAAATCTCAAGCAAAGTGGTTGGACGAACCCGGGAGGGCAAGAATCTTCGACGAGACTCCTACGCACTACGGTTCCCTCTGTATCAGGTTGAAGATGTGATTATTTTCAAAGCTGGTCCTTTCATGATAACTGGACTTCGGAATGGTAAATATATTCTGTCCAATTTGGAAACCCAGCACCGAGAAACCTTGAGTCCAAAGGAACTCAGTGAGATTGATGCAGAGTTTTTGAATGACGAGATTCAAATTTTTCAAGTCATTTCAGTTGAAGGTGATGTTGTCCAGTTGATGAGCCAAGAGGATTATTCAATGTATGATCTTCCACGACCCGAACAGGAATTGCCTATTGGGTCTATGGTGTCAGCAATCGAGTGGAACAACCGTCTGGTACTCTTAACACAAGACAAAGAACCCCTTCCTGAGAACAACAGTTAGTGAGCAATTTTATATACTGGGCTTCCTGATGTAGCCCATCCAGTTTAGGAGTATTATCATGTCCAAACCCAAACCAAAACGGAAAGGCAAAGGAAAAGGAAGACGCAGCTTCAAAGGTCAGTCCAGACAAGATGGTGAAGTCATTCGAGTACGAATTCCTCGCGAAGGGGAAGTACTTGGCATTGCGGTACAATTGCTGGGCTATGATCGGCTTCGCGTCAAATGCGCCGATGGCAAATCGCGACTCTGCCGAATCCGTGGAACCTTGAAAAAACGTGTTTGGATTCGTGAAGGAGATGTTGTTCTCGTCGCACCCTGGGACTTTCAAACAGACAAAAAAGGCGATATTATTTGGCGCTATTCCCAAGGTGAAGCCGGTTGGCTAGAACGACGAGGGTTCCTGAAAATCGAGTAACTTCGTTCAGCTAGGTTTGTTTTTACCTTCAAGTGATGAGTATATTCACCATGTTAGTCCTCGGACTCATCGAAACTGCCTTGGAATTAGTTCCTACAGATCTTGCTAATCACCCAACGGTAATGAATTCAGCTCAAAAAAGAGGAAAGACACCTACTGAAGTCCTTCTTGACGAAAGTATCCATTCGAAGGCCCTTCAAACTCTTCCCGATGCTGAGAAGCGCGGTCGCCCAGATATTGCACACCGAAGTTTATTGGTTGCTATGGACAGTGTCTTAGCTAGAGAAGATCAGCTTGAGGTTTTCCTTCACACCTATTCAGGGGAAATTATTCAGATAGCCAAGAATACCCGGTTACCTCGCCGCACACCACGTTTTGTTGGCCTCATGGAGCAATTATTACTCAACAAACAGGTGCCCAGACAAGGGGA
>JAEOSV010000284.1 GCA_016840185.1 Candidatus Hermodarchaeota archaeon
CCGCCGGATCGATTACTTATCGATGCAGGAAAAGCGACGAATGTAAATAATGCATCTATTGTAATTCGTGTTGAATATGGAAAATCGAAAATTCTTCTGAGCGGTGATGCCCAATTTGGCAGCTGGTCTCATATGAGAATTAATCATAAGGATGAGCTGAGAGCACAGGCGCTTAAAGTCGCCCACCATGGGAGCAAACATGGCAATTTTCTTGAAGCTCTCGAAATTGTTAACCCAAATTATGCAATCATATCGGCAGGAGATCGGGATTTGGAAAAATTCCCTCACAAAACTGCCATAGAAGCGCTGGAAGAGGTTGTCCCATATAAAACGCGAATTCTCAATACGAAGGACGTAGGAAATGTAATTATTACGAGTAATGGAACAACACGACTTTCCGTTGACTGGGAGAAGAAATAGTAAGATTCAGGAAGTGAGAAAAATATGGCTTCAAAGAAAGACCAAGAAAACCCTAATCAACAACTAGGAGAACAGAATGAGGAATCAAGACCCGATTATTTATTGTTTTTTGCGAAAGTTCTTGCTATAGTCGGTTTGCCGCTGTTAATAATTGGAATATTATTTGCACTTTGGTCTTTTGATGCAGTTATCGTTTTGAAGGTAATTTTCCCTGCTGAAGAACAGTTCTTTGAGTATCTGATTGGAACATGGGGGGGAATAGTTCCAATGGGAATGCAACCTGAGTTTCTCTATGGAAATGCGTCTTTGTATCACGATTTGGGAATTATACTATCGACATTGGGTCTCATTTGTTTATTTGTAGCAGCGACTTACATAATCCGAGAGTTGTTATCTCGTCCCCGTGTTCCTCGTGATTCTAAGGAGTATTTTATTTGGTTTTTCAAATGGAGTGACACATATTTTGTTTTGACAAGTATCCTTCTTCTGATTGCATGGGCGGGTATTTGGGTATTTATTCATCAAGCCTACATTATTGAGTTGGAAACTTGGCGCGGAAACCTTACTAATCCCCAGCTGTATGCTTTCCTTGGTCTTTCTTCCCCTGGTCTGCTAAGATGGGGTATTATCATCATCGTAATAACAGTGTGCATTTTGGGCATATTCGTCTATGGGTATCTCTCACCGAAACAAGTAGAGGTTAGGGAAACAAATCCCCTACCAGGGGCAGCCACACCTCCAAATAGAGTGGAGTGGGGAGGGTGGTTCAAAACTTCTTACATAAACAGTGACTGGCTCTTTTACTTCATAATCTTCATATTTTACATTTTCATGTACTTTGGGTTCTGGATATTTTTATTTGAGGGTTTCTTTGCCAAAGCAAATGATATTCCGATTATCTGGGCACTATTCGCCGTTATTCCCGGTTTAGAAATAATTTGGCCACATGAAAACTACTATTTGGCAGGTATAATTGTGGTAATTGTATGTTTTGGTGTTTTACTCATCTTAATGAAATGGATTAGTCGTAATCCTAAATATTCACTTGATGAAGTTCCAGATCGAAGATTAGTGAAGATATCTGAGTTTGCTGCCAGAATGAAAAAGAGTGGATATTGGTTCGTGGGGATTTCACTGATTACCATTTTATATCTTTCAATTAGTATCTTCTTATTCATCGGAAGTTTTAATCTCATACCTATTAGCGATGTCCTAGCTCTGTATTATCACAGAATTGCACAGAGGCTTATGTTCGTTTGGGCAATTGTTATGTTCTATCTAATTATCATAGAGCGCAGTGGGGAGCGGATTAAGCTAGAAAATCAAACTCAGGAAAAATGAATAGGTGTATGTAAAAATAAAATAAATGAAGGTATTGTCTGGAGGGCGGAACGATTTGTCAAATCTCTTTGAGAGGCATTTCAAGAAAATCGTTGGAGTGATTATCTTTGTTATTCTGTGCATTGCGGGTTTGATTGGTGGTCCGGTCGTCATTCAAGTTGTACATGATCAGGCTCTTGAGAGTCAACATCAAGATTTAGCGTATTACTGGGCGCCTGTTTGGTTTCAAGACACCTATCCTGAAATCGATGGCGAGTTTGGGTTGATTTATGATTATATTACAAACTTTGATTATGATGGGGATTGGGTGGGAAATAATAATGCAGATAATATCGAAAATTTCCCGTTACCTGCATATGTCTATTATTCTGTAGTCGAGACCGCTACACATTGGTTCATTGGGTACTATGATTATCATCCCCTTGATTGGAATTATCCTTCTATCCATTGGCATGAAAATGATATGGAAGGTCTTTTGCTTGTCATTAGTAAGTCTGGAGGGTTGCCGTGGGGTGAATTCTTGTGCATGGTAACGGAAGCACATGCAGAGTTCTGGCAATACATAGATGAGCAAACCGCGCCATCAAATAGTGTTGAAGAATGGTCTGGACCAGAAGTCATTTTCTCGGAAGATATTGATGGGGATGTGGGGTGGACTTCCATAGCCCCATACCCACTCGCCCATCTCTTTGCAGATCATGAACATCTAAAAGTTTTTGTCGAGTCTAGAGGACATGGAGTCTATGGAGAAGGAAAAGACGCGTATAGATACCCGATTCTTGATGTTGAACGATTCGATGAAAACTGGGATGGAGATAATTTTCCGTTAGATATGGGCATTATCTATTATCCATCAACAGTGGCTGAAGAACCACAACAAAGTGGAACGAATCCCCACATCTATGAAGCTGGTTATGCTTTAATCAAAATTGACGTCCTGTGGGATAGACGTTTTGATATTGGTGAGGCTTGCCCCTTCAGCAGCGATGATGCTTTCAATGGAGATGACGGAACCTCGAATGCGGCAAACCCACCTTGGGGGTGGGATGATTCCAATGATTTTCTGTGGATTGTAAATAATATTCCAATATACCCACTTAAGGGAGATATCCTTTGTCATCCAGCGCGCCTTATAGCAATCCATTTTAAAATTCCAGGTTGGCCAGAGATAGAAGATATCATTTACACCTATAATCCGTTCTTATGACCATGAATGGATTACACTGAATACTATTGAGTAACAATTCCAGTTAATGTTCCCTGCATTATGATTTCAAAATTAGTCACTTGATAAAATCTTGCAGGGAATATCGGTATCACTTTCTGTTACACTGGTGTTGTACCGATCCGTTGTGGTGGACGACCACTTTTCTTTTTCTAATCTTTATTCTTGAAAGTGTTTCATTTTTTTCGTGCGATAAGAGTTATCCATGCGGGGAGGCCAGCACGTGGGTTGTGTTGCCAGTTGGTGGGATCGGTATCTCCAGTTTTGGATTTGGAGGGGGTGTACCAGAAGTAGGGCTCTTTGGCAAGTTCTTCGTGTATGCAGAGGAGTTCAAGACCGCTGGTTATTATGGCATTGAGCAGGTCGCTCAATGTCCAGTGGAAGTTGTATGCGGGGATCAAATCCTTTTGGTGGCGCGTGGGGATTTCGTCTTGTTGGTTATAGGATTGGCCGCTGTCGGGATGATATGGGTTTTCGAATGGTCCGGTGGTAAAGTAGGGTTTGTGCATGTGAAATGGTGCAGGATAGTTGGTCCAGGGTCGTTGGAAGGGGTGGATGTCATAGGAGAGGAAGAGGCCGTGGGGTTTGAGGATGCGGTGGGCTTCGGCGTAAAAGGTGGGGGGTGTGGCGATCCAGACCATGACGCCGTTGGTGTGGCAGACGAGGTCAAATTGGTTCGCATCAAGGGGGTGGAGGTCGGTGACGTCGGCGTGAATGAAGTTAATGGCGAGATTGAGCTTCTTTGCTCGCTTGGCGGCAATCTGGAGCTGGCGCTTGGAGAAGTCAACGGAGGTGACCTGGGCGCCTAATCCTGCCAAAGCAAAGGCGGCATAGTTATCACCACTAGCGAGCAGGCAGATCTTTTTGCCTGTAAGCGAGCCGAGGAATCGGTCAAGGAGCTTGAGCGTTTCTCTTTCCAGTCCCACAGTGGGATCCCTGAGACACTGCTGCCAGTCATCTTCACGTTGGTGCTGGTACCGTTCCGCATGTTGTTCCCATCGTTGCTGATTCGCGTCATGAAACTCATTCATTTTCTATTCCCCACAGTAATATGTATGTTAAATTGTCGCAGTTTCTGTCTACTAGAACTGGAACGTTGTCTATGATGGATTTCATATCTTAAGCATTTTTGTGGGTGTCTGAGAGTGGAGTGGGCAATGGGAGCGGGTGTAGATACCGGAAACACTGGTGTTGTACGATCTGTTGTGGTGGTTGGTCGCATATTTTCTGATAGATTTGTGTGTTTGATTGTTGTGGAATTTGTGGGAAGAAGATTTTGTTAGTGAATGTATTAGGATTGTTTGTGTTTAACTAGAGAATTCGAACGGGTTTCCTTAAGAAATATATAAGCTGGTTATCAAAAGGGAGATGAATCCCAGATTGGGATTGGAGGAAGACGGAATATGGATAGAAAACCCTTACTAGTTAGTATTCTAGTTATCGCCATTGTTGGACTTTTGATTGTTCCCACCGTACAGCCTTCCGCGGTTCATTCTTCACCAATGATTATTTCATCGAAGAATATTGATCCGCCATTACTTTCAAATGCTATCGATGTCGGTGTCAGCCTCTCAGAGAGTGGCAACACGATAGAGGAATCATCTGGGGTGGAAATGGGGTATCCTGTGGTGCCTTCCGAATCTGAAGAGGTTAACGCTTCAGTCGCCACGGATAAAACCACATATTTGTGCAATGAAACAGTTACAATAAACGGTCAGAATTTTACCTCCTTAACTGCAACTACTGTGACAATAGAACGTCCTTGTTGTTGTGGGCAACATGAGAACCACGTAGATGTCTTCGACAATATCGTCACAGACGACCTTGGTTTCTTCGTTTTGGATTATCACCAAACAGCCGCAACTGGAATCTATAATATCACAGCCTCTGATGGTCTGAAGTCAGCTGAGATTTCGTTTATCGTAGTCTCATGTTTTATTTGGACGGATAAAATGGTCTACCAACCAAATGAAAACGCAATCATTAGTGGTGCGGGATTCATTCCCAATGCACAAGTCACCATTACTGTTCACGCTCCCGATAATTCTACGATGACATGGGTTGTAACCTCCGATACTTCAGGAACTATCTCCACAACGTATCTTGTCGAAAATGGTGCTGGCATCTATTATGTCTTCGCTGAAGATGGAACTAATACAGTTACCACATGGTTTGCTGACCCCATCATCCTCGTTACTCCCCTAATTGGTGCGATTGGGACGTGGGTGACTGTCAAAGGCTTTGGCTTTTGGGGCCATGGAGCCGTATATTTCAGCGGAGTGAAAGTTGCGAATTTCATTGCTGGTGGCCTTCTAGGAGAATTTCTCGTAGTTTTCGAGGTCCCAGAGTGGGCTGTCCCTGGAATGGTTTACCTGATTTCAGCCGTAAGTGGTATTTGGATACAACACCAAATTTGTTTCCCTGAGTACTGTTGGCAATGTGAACCCACTTGTCTTCTGTATATCTTTGGTGTGTGTGTCTTGCCCACTGTAATCTGTTGGCGCTATGTATGTGGTGAAGTCTGTATACTACTCCCGCCACTATACATAGAATTTGCCAGCATTCTCCCATTGCCGTTCCTTGTTGAGCCAAGCCCTCCTTTGGACAAAATCGCCCCTATCACTGAACGGATAATTGATGGAATTTTGGGATACGACGACTGGTATGTCTCTGAAGTAACTCTAAGGCTGCACCCAAGTGATGACTACTCAGGTGTTGATCGAACCTACTATAGAATCGGTGAAACAGGACCCTATTCACAATACAGCGCCCCCCTTGAGTTCACTACAGATGGAGAATACAATGTGTATTACTATTCAATTGACAATGAAGGTAATGTTGAATCACCAAAGCAGGTAACCATCAAAATTGATAGAACTACGCCAACAACCGAATTTACACCAACAGGTACAGTTGGATTGAATTCATGGTTTATTTCATCGGTGATTGCCTCCTTTACAGCTAATGATCCCTTACCTGGCTCAGGGTTGAAAACGACCTTTTATCGAATCAATGATCCAGAAGGCACTTGGAATCCTTATACAACTGATTTCGAGCTACTGGATGGAACTTACACAATTGAGTTTTATTCAGTGGATATGGCTGGAAATGAAGAAGCCGTTAATTCAATTACAATCCAAATAGACAGCCAAGCCCCGAATACAACAGATATCCCTGATGGTATTCAAGGAGATGCTGGTTGGTATGTTTCGTATGTGTCTTTAGAACTTGTTGCAACTGATCCAGTTCCAAGTTCAGGGATCTGGTATACAGAATTTAGTTATGATACTACAACTTGGTTTGATTACACAGATCTAATTCCTCTGACGAACGAAGGAATTACAACAATATACTATCGAAGTATCGACCAAGCAGGTAATATCGAAGAGTTCAAGTCGACGACAATTCAAATCGATAAAACAGCACCTACAACAGAATTATCTTTTGAAACTTATTATCTTGATACTCTCAATACTATCTTCATAACCAGTGAAACCGTATTCGCTTTATCAGCATCGGATGAAGTTCTTGGAGTAGCCGACGTTTCTGGTGTAAAGAACACATATTATCGAATCAATAACGGAGAATTGCAAATATGTCTCGAGCCATTCTCCCTTCGTGGACCAGATGGAGTCTACACTATTGAATTCTTTAGCACCGACTTTGCTGGAAACGAAGAGATGCCACATTCAACTCAAACCATTACCCTAGTTAGCCTCTCAGTAAATTCATACCTTACGGATAGTAGTTTCAACCCCATCTCCTTTTTTGATTTCATTTTTACAAAGAACAACAAAGAAGGCGGCTATAAACTCGTGGCCACCAATCCAGGGCAATTCTACTATAACCTTGAAATCACAAACAATTGGCCACTTCCCCTTGACACACTAGTTGTTGAAGCACTCCTTCCTACAGAATTTATACTGAAAGGCGCTATGCCAATCCATGTATACCTTGATGGAAACGACATCACTGGACAATGCGTAATTACTGGCACAACCGTAACGGTGACAAATGTTCCCGTTGGCAGCAAAGTTTACATTGCAATGCACATGGATTTTAGTCTCAAAGGATGCAACTTCAACTCACTTGAGGACTTTATGGTTGAAACCTACCAGTTTGACACAAACGTGGTAGGCTCAGCGGGAATAGTTCCCTCCCAAGGTAACGGCCTTTATGGAACATACCAAACTGCAGACAACTTAACAGCACATCAGAAGAAAACCACCGCGATTGCAGGTTACATCAAAGATGCTGATGGAAACCCATTGGCGAATCAGCTAGTTGAACTCTTTGATGCAGACAATAACCTAATTGATACTACACTTACAAATGATGACGGATTCTTCTATTTCATAGACATATCAAGTGGCGAGTATGAAATCCACGTAAATGGATACATAGAGACTGTGAGTGCAACGAAAAACGAATTATCTTTGATATTCATAACCATGGAAAATCTCTAGCCAAAAATAAACTTAGGGAGCGCTAAGCCGCTCCCTTCTCCCTTTTTCTATTGATTCTAGAATTTTATTGGTAATCATAGATGATTCTAAGCGAGGGTTCATCTAGTAAGAGCCTGAGTGTATACTAATAGAAACATGGATGTTCTACGATCTGCTAGGGAGGACGACCACTTTTCTTTTTCATGTGTTAGGTTTGTTGGTCTTGTGTCAAGAGAAGGGTGTGTGGACAGGTCTTTGGATGGCCGGTTCTGGTCCGGTCTGGGATGTGGGTTGGTTTCGGAACTGTTTGGTTCCTGTAAGTTTTAATGGTTAGACTCAATACTCTATTCGATTAGTTGGTGTGGAGGTTGAGACGATGAGGAAACTTGAGTTGCGTGGGTCGCATTATGAGATTGGCCTTAAGATGGGAGAGATTCTGAAGGAAGAGAAGGGGTATCCTCCGAAGTATGCTAAAGAAGTCTTGGATAAGGCTCAGGCGTATGAGGAACAGGTTAAGGTCTTTGCGCCGGATTTGTTGGAGGAGTGTCGAGGCATTGCAGATAGTTTGGGGATTGACTACTATGTCCCGGTGACCTTTGAAACTTCGCCGTTTCGGTTCCAAACCAGTGGGTGTTTGGTGATGGCAATTTCAGGTGAACATACTCAAAGTTGTGTGGGTGTTCTTGCTCGGAATCATGAATGGATGGAGAAGGATAGCGAGAATTTGCGGCTGTGCTATACTAAACCGGATGGTAAACTGAAGAGTTTGGGATTCACGTTTTCCTGGCCACTTGTTTCACGCTATGGCGGGATCAATGAAGCGGGACTGGCCTTGTCGTCGAATTCTGCAAGCTTTGAGAACACAGGGCCCGGAATCATGGTGAACGTGGCAACACGATGGGTGCTCGATACCTGTGAAACGACGAGAGAAGCGGTCGCCTATCTTGAGAAGATGCCTAAAGTCTGGGGGGAGACCTATATCATCATCGATAAAGAGAACACGATCGCAAAAGTAGAGGCCCACAGGGAAAAGACCAAAGTAACTAACTCGGATACCGGATTTGCCTGCAATTCCTTGTTGTATGACTCACCCGACATGCAGCAATACCTGACCCAAGAGCGAATCGACAGTTGCATTGAATATACCTCTACACGAAGAGCATTTCTGAACCAGTGGTTTCAACAATACAAAGGGAAAATCACCGATGATTTAGTCACCGATGCGTTATCAAGCCATGACCATAAGATGTGTTATCACAACCTTGAGGGATTAGAAATATGCTGGTCCTATATCCTGAAGATCAGTGAAACTAAAGCCCTTGTCTGTGCGGGTCGTCCTTGCAAGAATGAGTTCAAGGAAGTTGAAGGTCCACAGTGATTGCCCTTTGGATCTTCTTGGAGTAGAGTGGACGAAGGGCGGGTGTATAATGCCGGAAACACGGGTGTTGCACTCTGGTGGGGTGGACGACGACTTTTTCTTTTTTTGAACCATTAGTTGCTTGAATGTTTTCAGTATCCTTTTTGAGTAGTGATATGTATGGTATTCACAACTGGTGTTGATAATTTTGGGGAAGAGTAAAGAAAAAAATGATTTGCCCGATGATTATGATACAGAGGAGTTGTTGGAGTTTCAGGGAACTCTTGTTGATTTAGTTATCTTTGAAAATAACCTCTGGTGGCAGAGACAGGGTGTGTTTTTGGTTTTTAATTCGATTTTTGCGGCTGTCCTTTGGAGTTTGTTTCCTTCGGCAATAATTTTTCAAACTACTCCGCTTGCATGGAATTTCTTTGCAACAATATTGTCTGTGATCATCGTTATCTTTTGTCTGCTGGTCTCTGTGTTTTGGCTCGCTACAATTCAGACGGCTAATAAATGGCGGAATTTCTATGTTTCACTAGCTAAGAATTTAGAAAAAAGGATGGAAAAATACCCAGATTATAAGATATGGAGCGGAAAGCAGATTGAAGATACAAACCTGGAGTTTCTAAAAGTTCGAGGAAGTGCTTGGGGGAGATTAATTCCCATTTCGTTTATCGTTTTCTGGCTTTTCATTAGCATCATCTTCATTGGGTTAATTGGCATTTATCTGATAACCCCCTAGGGAGTAATTAGGGGGGCTTCACGAGCCAAGTGTTTGACCCTCTCGATACAGGGAGTTGTGTTGCACTCTGCTGGAGTGGACAACTCGTTTCTCATCGATGTTTTATTGCCAGATTTTGGGGAAGTGAAGTTTGCCTTCTTGTTTGAGGTAGGAAAGGACCATGAGAACAAGGAGGACCGTTGTGACGACAAAAGCAATGATGGCGTGAATAACTGGAAGCGTTCCAGGGATTGGGGGGAGTGGGAATTGGGGTTCGGTGACCCGGCAGTAGGCGATATAGAGTTGGGCATCAGGTTTTCCAGGGGCTTCTATGATTTGCCAGTGAATGCGATAGTGGTGGTAGGTGGTGTTAAGGTTTGACAAAGAAATTGTTGTGGTGGTGTAGTTGGTCCAATAACCGGGGGTTTCGTTGATGTGGGGATGCAGGGCGGTGAGGTAGGAGAGTGTGCCGTTAGGGGTGGGAGTGTCAGGTGTGATGCTGGCGTTTAGCCCATAAAGTAGGATGACGGCTGAAGGACCAGTGGCACAACTTCGGTACTGGATGGTGACGTGGTTGATGTCGAGGGGGGTGAAGTCTTGCCAGAACATGATAGTGTGTGCGTGGTTTGTGCGGGTGGGTTGGAGGAAAAGGGTGTCGGCATCCCCGTCGTTCTCTGTATCGTTGATGAGGCGGTATTGTTCTTTGGGGCCGTTAGTATCTCCGATAAAGTGCCAGAAGGCGGGTTTGGTGGCGTTATGGTCATTCCCATCCCATCCGCCGGGTTCAGTGTCTGTGAAATCCCAATTTGATACTAGATCGACGGGAACAGGAAGCTGTGTAGCGGAGCTGGAGACTGGATGGTGTTGGATAATCGGTGGCAGAGAGACCGCAGTGAGTAATCCAATTAAGATTAGACAAATTGTAAGGGGTTTTCTCATTCTTTTTCACCCGCTGGAGACAACATATCACCGCTAGAATGTGAAGTTAAAATTTCGTCAGCGAGTTAAAGAAAGCATTGGTCCTTATGCCGATGTAAAGATAATTTTGAGAAAAATCTAATGTTCTCTTTAAGCTCTTAAAACCCAAAATCCACTTTTTGATGAACATCATAAGGAACACGAGTGGCGAACGATCCGTTCGGGGTGGACGACCACTTTTTTGACGCTTTATTGGGTTTGGTCTGTTCTCGGTTTTCGATCAAGTGATTGGTAGGTTATGCTTCAACTGGGTTATCCGGTCTTGCCGCCGCCGGGTTTGAATACGTTGAGG
>JAEOSV010000003.1 GCA_016840185.1 Candidatus Hermodarchaeota archaeon
CACGTCCTTAGGTGGATCAGGTCCAGATACCCAAAAAGTCATCTCACCTTCGAGATCCCCATGGATAAACCCCACCCAAATAGGGTTGTTGTTAGGACCTCCAAAGTCGAATTGGAAGAAGACTTCCATTTCACATCGTAGCGGCTTAGCTTGAGCGGTTGGAATAAAGGCAAGGAAAAAGACTGAGGCCAATAGTGCAATACATAGACCCTTAGCTAGAGTAATTTTCTTCAGGTTGTTCACCTCCCATCGATTTGATAGAAACCAACGATACCAGAGGATTGCTAGTCCCTCAATGATGCACCCCACCCTGACACTCAAGGTGTCATGGTGTTTTGCTACTACATCTAAACCCTCACCTTTTTTCTATCAATGGCAAACAGATACTGCAAAAATTCGCTGGAAAACATGAAAAATCGAGTAATATTGCAGCATTATCTGCAAAACTCGGCGTTTTGAAGGAATTTTTTAATACAACAACGTCTATTTGCCTTAATGTTTGGGAAGGAGGTTTCACATTTCAGAAAAGTGAGTCACTAACTAACCGATGAATCCCACATCTATCATGTAGGGTGCTGGTCATGGATCCGCTGGATAAGGCGTTACTTTGGGAATTGTTTGGAAATGCCCGGGTCTCCTTCCAGGACCTGGCGAAGAAATATCAGCAATCTTTCAACACGATAAAAAATCGAGTGAAAAAACTCGAAAAAGCGGGAGTTATTCTAGAATATACTATCGAGTTGAGTAAGGCTATGCTCGACCTTGAAGAATTGAATGTGATCATTATAACCGATGGATCTGAGAACATGAACACACTCTTAGAGCAGATTGGCAGCCACAGACAGGTCCGGTATTTCTATCGGTCTGGCACCAACAGATATGCTGGCTCCGCCTTTGTTTCCGGAACTGCGGACTTCTTTGAATTAAAACAGAACCTCGAATCACTTGAAGCTGTTCTTACAGTTGAAATTCACCCAATTACCGTATTCGTTCCCGATGCCCCTCCAGATAGTAAGGTTCGAAGCTTCGGACGGAAAGTCACTTTTTCTCAAAACCAATTACGGGTGTTACGATGCTTGAGTGATGATGTTAGGATGTCAATTAGTGATATTGCACAACGCATAGACCTCACTCCTCGACGGGTGAGTAAGATTCTCAAAGAACTCCAAGAAGGGGGAGGAGTCCACTTCACGATGCGGATGAACTACCTTGCCCTGGGTGACGTTGAACTTGAGTACATAATTCGATATGACGACATGAAGACTAATCCTACAGAAATTATCGAATGGGTGTATAAGCGGTATACACAGGACTTCTGGCATGCAGCTACCTTATTGGATGAACCCACGGTAGTTGTAACCTTGCTGACGGATGATGTTGCATGCATAAAAGAAATTACCAGTCGGATTCGGGAAATTCCTTTTGTGAGATCTGTAACAGATCATTTGATTCCGCAGCAACATCGCGGGGGGCATTATAGAGATCCCACTCAACATCGATTGGAAGAAATGTTCAAAGAAGCGGGATTATGATTCGAAATTATTTTCCAGTGATTTTTCCTTGCCATTGATCAAGGAATTGGGTTAGGTCGACATTGCCTCCACTTAGTATCAGTCCTACGCGTTGATTGGCAAATGTATCTTTCGAGGTAAAAAGTCCTGCCAGGGGTACTGCACCTGAGGGTTCGACGACAAGTTTCATGCGTTCCCAAAGGAATTTCATGGCTTTGATAATCTCTTCTTCAGATACAGTGATGATGTTTTCAACTCCTGAACGGATGATAGCGAAGGTGCGTTCGCTTAGGGAAGTGCGCAATCCATCCGCAATTGTGTTGGGATTTACGCTAGGAACCAGCTTTCCAGTTGTGAAGGATTTGTAAGCATCATTTGCCTGTTCAGGTTCAACGGCAAACACTCGGGTGGTTGGCATGAGACCCTTTGAAGCAATTGCTGTACCACTAACCAACCCTCCTCCACCAACAGGGGCCAATATGCTGTCAAGGGCACCAACTTCATTGAACAATTCTAACGCCGCGGTTCCAGCACCAGCAATGACTCTTGGGTCATCATAGGGGTGAATCAAAACATACTGGTGTTTCTCAATCAAGGTGGATACCATCTTTTCGCGAGCCTTAACAGTAGGATCACAAAACACAACGGTAGCCCCATAACTCTTTGTGGCAGCGATTTTCACAGGTGAAGAATTCTTGGGCATAATTATGGTCGCTGGGATTTCAAGCATTTGGCCGGCAAGGGCAACGGCTTGGGCATGGTTTCCTGATGAGTGAGTAATCACACCGCGTTTTCTTTCCTCTGAGGATAATTGTGTGATTGCATTGTAGGCGCCCCGGAATTTGAAGGCTCCAATTCGCTGGAAATTCTCGCATTTGAAGAAAATACTGCAGTTGGCTAATCTGTTGGCGGTGAGAGAGGTCATAACGGGTGTCTGGATAACGGCTTCACGTATTCTCTCATAGGCTGTTGTTACATCTTCAAAGGTAACCATACTCATTCCTTAACACTTGTGTTGAATAAGTGTTTATTCACGTGCCAACTGTGCTGTGGAATCCTTTCTGTTGGGAAGCGTTTATATCAGTGCAGGAGGTGAAATAAGGTCCCTTCCAAAATTAAACCACGGACGTTTTTCAAATGGCTAAACGAATTGTTGTTGCTATTGGAGGCAACTCCCTTATCAAAGATGCAGCCCACAAAACCGTACCCGACCAATATGCTGCCGCAGCCGAAACCGTACCCTACATTGTTGACCTTGTGGAACAAGGATGGGACGTCGCCATCACACATGGGAATGGCCCCCAGGTGGGATTCATTTTGCGACGATCAGAAATTGCTGCAGGTGAGCTACATGAAGTTCCCCTTGATTTCTGTGGCGCAGACACCCAAGGCGCAATTGGCTATATGCTGCAACAAATCCTTCTCACCGAATTCCGACGTCGGAAAATTAAGAAGCTGCCGGTAACCGTGGTGACCCAAGTA
>JAEOSV010000285.1 GCA_016840185.1 Candidatus Hermodarchaeota archaeon
TGAGAGATGACGCATCGTGACCTATTCTGATATTGTACGGCCCCTCCGCTCCTACATGACCTACACACTCATCCTCCTGAACACCGTCATCTACATCATTGTCTTTTCCATCGAAGTCCAAATCGGCTTTCCTGTACTCACTTACATGTTTGCCCTCGTTCCCGCACAAATCATTGTAGGTCAAAATCTGCATACGCTAGTTACAAGTCAGTTTCTCCATGCCGATTTCTTCCATCTCCTCATCAACATGTACTTCCTCTACATCTTCGGCACTACAGTTGAACGAGAAATGCATCCTTTCACCTATATTGCCCTCTATATCTTCGCTGGCATCATCGGCGGTTTAGGACACATTCTATTTGTGTATACCATCGGTTTGATAGCTGGTCCCGGACTGTACATTCCTACAATTGGTGCTTCTGGAGCCATCTTCGGAATTATGGCAGGATATGCCTATCTTCTTCCACGACGACCTGTAGGCATTTCTGGAGGCGCAGGACGCACGACCGCAGCTTGGAACATCATCGTTATCTACTTTATTCTCGAGGTGATACAGATGTTTCTTGCTTTCGGAACGGGAGTGGCCCATGGTGCCCATGTCTTCGGTTTCGTCGGCGGTTTTATCTTCGCTTATGCGTACCGAAGTTTTCGTATCTGGCGAAATCGTTCTAAACCTGGAGCAGAATACGATCCCTACGAATACTATGTATGAAAAACGGAGCTAGTGTTCACAAATGACGACAAGTGAAATCGTGGCAATCATTCCAGTACGATTTCTTCCATATACCAAACACCGTCTAGCTCAAAGGTTTGACGCCACACAACGCAGGCTTCTGGTTCACTCAATGCTTGAAGACGTTCTTAACGCAATTCACCAATCAAAACTGATTACACGTTCAACTATTCTTACGAGTGATGATAACTTCATAGCAACCTATCCTAATCTCGACTTAGACCTTCAACGAAGTGAAATTCATGGAATTAACCAAGAGCTAACTACGTTCATTAACTTGCTCAGTCGCAAAGGAACCAGACATGTACTCATAATCCTTGGAGATTTGCCCTTACTAACAGGAGTGGTACTCGACGACCTTATTTGGTCTGGACTGCAATCTGATAGACCGGTGATTGCTCAAGATTGGAAAGGCAGGGGAACTAACTTACTCTTCTTCACCCACCCCCTTACATTCAGGCTCCAATTTGGTGAAAACAGTTGTGAAAAGCACATGGAGGAATTGCAATCCAAAGGGTTCAATCCCATCATCTATCATGCTATGGAAACCGCTTTGGATATTGATGATGAAGCTGCTATAGGTCAACTTGAAAAGCTCGCTCGATTCGATGTGAAGGTGCAAAATACAAGGACCTACCAATTTCTCCGAATTGCTGACTAGAGCTTGGAAAGATGACTCAATTGGTTCCTTTTTCCCGATAAATCGTTACGTTTATTAGTTTGCTGAATTGTCGTGGATGCAGTTTGAGCAGATGAGCTGAAGCTACACCCTACTCAAATTCATGTAACATATGAGGTCTCAGCAAATGTCTACAAAATGGGTCTATTTGTTCAGTGAAGGTAACAAAGATATGCGCAATCTCCTTGGTGGAAAGGGTGCAAATCTAGCCGAGATGGCGAATGCAAAACTTCCTGTTCCTCCAGGCTTCACGATAACCACAGAAGCCTGTAATGCTTATTTTGATAATGAAAAACAGTTTCCCGAGGGTATGTGGGAGCAAGTTCTAGAAGCTATTTCGGCTTTGGAAGAAAGTACTGGAAAACGGCTTGGGGATCCTAGCAATCCTCTCCTTGTCTCTGCCCGATCCGGGGCACGTGTATCCATGCCTGGGATGATGGATACCGTCTTGAATATTGGACTGAACTCCAAAGTCCTGAAAGGATTTGCTGAATTAACAGGGAATGAACGAGTTGCCTGGGATGCCTACCGTCGCCTTATCCAAATGTTTGGCAACATCGTCAAAGAAATCGATCGACACAAATTCGAAGCCATTCTTGATGAATACAAAGCAAAGACAACGGGTGGTCGTGATACCGATCTCACCGTCTCAATGCTCAAGGAAGTTGTCCGTGATTTCAAGGCCCTCTACAAAACAGAGTTAGGTAAGAAGTTCCCCGACGAACCTCTTGAACAAATTCGCGAGGCAATTGGCGCAGTATTCAACTCATGGTTTGGCGCGCCAGCAACCTCTTATCGAAATGCCGAAGGAATCCCCCATGATTGGGGAACCGCCGTCAATATCCAAACCATGGTCTTTGGTAACATGGGAGAACGCAGTGGAACCGGTGTTGCTTTTACCCGAAATCCCGCAACCGGTGAAAAAATCGTCTGGGGCGAGTATCTACTCAATGCCCAAGGGGAAGACGTGGTCGCTGGCATTCGAACACCCCATCCCATTGCGGAACTTGAAGGAGAAATGCCAAAGATTTGGAAGGAATTCCTAAAAATCTCTGATCGATTAGAACGCCATTATCGTGACA
>JAEOSV010000286.1 GCA_016840185.1 Candidatus Hermodarchaeota archaeon
CATTCGGGCACTCAATGGGGGCGGTGTTCAAAATGCCCCACGGCATCACAGTAGGTATGGTTCTTCCTTACTCCATTGAATATGCGATGAAGACCCATGCTGATCTATATGGGGAATTCTCCCGAGCGATTGGAACCGCGAATCCAAACGATGATGACAAGGCTGCTACTCTCAAGCTTCGTGACGCCGTCTGGAAACTGATGGATGAACTGGAGTTTCCACGAAGTATGAAAGCCTATGGCATCTCCAAAGAGGACTTTGAGAAGAATTACGACGATTTAGTTCGGTTCACACTTGAATCCGCTGTGAATATCTTCAATTGTCGTGAACCCTCCAACGAAGAGATTGAACAGTTCTGGCACTACTTGTATGAGGGAAAATCCATCGATTTCTAGCACCACCATCACTCTCCTATTCAAAACAAATATGACTTGGTTAAAATGGCGAAGAAGAAAGGATATGGGTTCACAGGAAAAATTCTACACGTTAACCTCTCAAAGGGAACGGTGAAAGAAACCACGACACCACTTGATTGGGCAGCCCAGTTCATTGGTGGTTCTGGTCTGGCTGCAAGAATTCTTTATCCCCTTCTCTCCGAAAAAACAGATCCCTTAGGACCAGATAATCCACTACTTTTGTTAGCTGGGCCGTGTGTTGGAACTGCTGTTCCCAGTGCTGGTCGAATGGCGATTTGCGCTCGTTCACCACTCACCAGACTCTGGGGTGAATCCGATATCGGTGGATATTTCGGAGCTGAAATGCGCCAATCGGGATATGACGGAATTTTAATTCAAGGACGAACCGAAACACCTAGTTACCTATCGCTTCTTTATGGGAAAGCGGAACTCAAAATGGCTGAACACCTGTGGACACACACAATTTCTGAAACGCAGGAGCTTTTACGAAAAGAGATTGATGAAAAACGGTTCTTTACACTTAGTATAGGTCCAGCTGGGGAAAATCTTGTCAAATATGCTAACATCATGTCCGAAGGAGGAAGAGCCGCTGGACGCATGGGTCTTGGTGCAGTGATGGGTAGCAAGAACCTGAAGGCAATAGCCACGGCTGGTGATAAACCGCTTCCTGTCGCGAACCACGATGCCATTGTGAATCTTGCTCGAACGGCAAATAAGATTATGATGGAAGATTTCATGCCAGATTGTTATCGCATGATGGGAACTGCGACAGCTGTTGGACCGTCGCAGGAAATTGGGGCTATGCCCAACAAATACTATACCCAGGGTGAATTTCCAACGCATGATAATATCAGCGGCGCCACAATGTCAGAAACACGACTTGTGGGTTTCGATGGTTGCCATCGGTGTCCCATTCAATGTGGTCGTGTTGTCGAAGTACCTGATGGACGCTATCAAGTGCCACGGGTGAGTGGGCCTGAGTATGAAACTCTTGGTGCTCTGGGATCAATGATGCTCATCGATGACTTGGATGCAGTGATAAAAGCCAGTCATCTGTGTGATGATCTTGGATTAGACACCATCAGTACTGGCAGTAGCATTGGATTTGCCTATTATCTTATGGACCAAGGTAAACTCACTCCAAAAGAAGTTGGAACAAAACTTGAATGGGGTGATCCCGAACCTGTTCTGTGGCTGATTCCTCAAATTGCTCATCGGGAAGGTTTTGGAGATATTCTGGCTGAGGGCACAAGGTTCATGGGTGAACAATATGAGGCAGAAGATTTAGCCGTTCACATAAAAGGCTTGGAAGTCTCTTGCTGGGATCCCCGGGCGCTCTTTGGTATGGCGACTAGCTACGCTACAAGTCCTCGAGGCGGAACACATCTGGATGGAGACATGTATATGGTTCAGCAGGGACAGGTTCAAATGGAGTTAGGAATTGATGCAGATGACCCGCAGACTGATGATGGAATTGCTGAGGTTGCAGCAAAGTCTCAAAGCTGGCGACAAGTTTCCAATTCTTTGATAATTTGCCATTTCCCCTCATTCATGGTTGATGAAATTGTGCAATTCTATAATTATGTTGTTGGTCGTGAAACAACGGCTCAAGAGTTATTACACATTGGGGATCGCATCATCACTTTGAAGAGGTTAATCAATCTGAATCTCGGGTTTTTGCCGGAGGATGATCGACTTCCTAAGCTCCTCCTACAACCGTTACCAGATGGTGGCACACGTGGAATGGTTCCGGATATCGAAAAGCAACTCAATGAATACTATGCCTACCGTGATTGGGATCGAAAAACGGGTCGTCCATCAGCCGCTGCCCTTAAAGCGGTTGGACTCGCTGATTTATAGGAATAAAGGATTCTTGTGAATCTAAGTAGGATAGAACCATGGAAACCCTTCGAAAACAAGAGCCCGAGTTATTCGAACTCTTAGACCGGGTTGCAACCGATCAACATAGACAATTACTCACCTCTCTCCTTGAACAGTTTAAGCCCTACGCCAAAGGGAAGCCCAATCTTCTACTCATGCCTAACGCTTACGAGCGTGTCAAGACACATTCCGAAGCTACCGTTGATCTGGAAATGCGTGGGAAAACTCCTGAACCCATTGATTTTGGGGGATTCACTCTAGTGGTTCCTCTCTCGACGAAAGACCCTTTTGATACAATATTTCTAACACGACCGTTCTCAAACAAACTCAAGCTTACAATCTTTACACAACAACCTCCAATCTTACCTTTTGCCCTGTGGTTGACCCTAAATCCGATTCATCCTGGTATAACTCCTGAAGGGTTCAATCCTGATGGCGCTTTCAACGCCTTTCGTGGCCCTGCACCGACACTCCCTACGAATATCACTAAACCTAACGATTTGATAACAGCGTCAATACTTCTCCGTGAATCCTTGGAAACCAGGTCGTTAAACAAACGGGATGTTACAACCCTGGAACAGCTCATCCCCTTTCCCATTGAAAGAGAAGTGGGCAAACGTTTCTTTCCTCCTCTGCAAGTGGTCCGAAGTGGCATTGATGATATTCTTCGTCCTGAAAGTTTTCT
Organism: Candidatus Hermodarchaeota archaeon; assembly: GCA_016840185.1. The sequence goes on from JAEOSV010000286.1 coordinate 2,983, forward strand.
TCTTCGCCTTCCCTCTGTTCCCCTCATCGTTACATATGCCGACGGGTTAAAACAAACGATGATACAGATTGAAACTGTTCCTGCTTGGCCCTCCAACTGGCGCCCCGAAACTGCATTCACAAGTGAATCCCAACGTTATGTCACCATTGGAGAAGGAACCAACTACGACATTTTTTCACTCATGACCTTAATGCGGGACTTAGCAGAAGCAACAACTGCTGCTGAAGATATTTACTGGCCTATAGGTTAACCCAACAGGACTGTTCTACCAAAAGGTTTTTGCTTTGCAAAACCGTGCGACGAATACGCTTAGGTGAACTGAAGTGGTTTTTTGTCCCACCGCTCGTGGTCCGTGCAAAGGAAGAGCCAATTGCCGACTCTGGATTCGAGGTAGGATACTCTATACTGACTCAAAGCTCCTCGCTGCCCAACTAGCCCGGTGGTCACTTCACCAAACAAATTCTTCTCCAATAAAAGTTCTTACTCCCGAAATTCGTGAAAGTTTCTGGGAAGACCAGGGACTCTCCAATATTCAGCGTGAAATTCTTATTGACCGTTATCTACGAGAAAAAGTGACCGAAGTCGAACAGCTAGCACTACAATGGATTCAAAGCCCAGGCTTTCACGAAACGATTTTGGAAGAAAAACGTACCAAGGCTAAGGAATCATCTGCGCCCCATACACCACACTACAAGTCCCCTCCGTAGAAACCATGCAAGGACCAATCGGTTTTTCTGGTGTACATTTGTTCCCGAAGAGTGGACATTCTTCTGGTCGCATGATGCCTCGAAGCACTTCACCACATTTGCACCCAGGTGGCATTTCGAATTTCTGGGGTTCCAGTTTGATCTCGAACCGGGTTCGGACATCAAACGGCATATACTCTTCACGTAAGGCTAGACCTGATTCGGGGATTATTCCAATGCCACGCCATCGAGAATCCACAGGTTCAAACACATGCTCGATCATTTCACGGGCGCGGACATTTCCTTCATAGGTTACTGCTCGAGTGTACTCATTTTCTACTTCTCCGCGTCCATCAGTTACTTGTTGAAGCAGCATCACAATACCTAACAGTACATCAAGAGGTTCAAACCCAGCAATGACTTGGGGAACCTTCCATTGTTTGGAAATTTGTTCATATCCCTGCACGCCGATGATCACCGAAACATGACCAGGAAGGAGAAAACCATGTAATCCAACTTCACCCTGTTCTAGAAGAAATTCTTCGGCTGGTGGAATAAGCCGGTGACTTACCAAGACGCTGAAGTTTTTCGGGGGATCGCCCATGATTTCTGCTGCGGTTGGAGGGGTTGTGGTTTCGAAACCAATGGCGAAATGAACCACTTCCTTATCGGGGTGTTCTTTGGCTGCAATGATAGCGTCCATCATACTGTAAACGACTTGTACGTTTGCTCCTTTGCTACGTGCAGCATTCAAGGAGCCAAGGTCTCCAGCAGGGACGCGTATCATATCGCCAAAGGTAGTGAGTAATGCATTCGGTTGGTTGGCTACTGCAATTGCTAAGGCTACGTCTTCTGGCGGACAAACACACACCGGGCATCCAGGGCCAGCAATCAGCTCGACATTTTCAGGTAGAAGTTCACGTAACCCTGAATGGGTGATGGTGTATTCATGAGTTCCACAAAGGTGCATAAATTTGAAGGTTCTGTTCTTCGCGAGTTCTTTGATTTTTTGTGATGCCTTTTGGGCAAGTTGGGGATCACGAAATCCTTTCTGCACCTCCAAGGGATCCATGTTCGCAAAACTTCCTGCCATAAGTTAATCCTCCAGATTTGGGTTCCGTTCAGATGTACACATTCACACAAGATACCTAATACTTCTTTCGCAGTTGCATCCTTACAGAGTGTTTGAATCTCCCGAACAGCTAAAAACTCCTTCCAATTCAGTGCCAAACAGTGATTTGACGATGACCAATGAGGCCTCTGAAACTCATGAATTCGATGTGAAAATAACCTGGAAAGGTGGTAAAGAGGGAACCATAACGCTAGAAGGCAAACCCGACTTACCACTCACGTCTCCTGTCCTTTTTGACGGCAAACCCGATGCCTATTCCCCACATGACCTCTTCATGTCCGCAATCTCAGGTTGCTACATAACCACCTTTGCGACTATGATGAAACGGATGAAAGAACCCCTCAACTCCCATCAAGTATCTGGACGTGGGATCATCCACAAGCATCCAGAAGGTGGCTGGCATTTCACAGATATCTACATCACAATGAATATTACAATCCCCAAAGACGCAACCCTTTCAAAGGTAAAACGAGCCGTGAAATTAACCGAAAAGTATTGTCAAATAACCCGCTCCCTTGCCAGTAAGGTTCATGTTGAACCAAATATTATCCAACTCGATTAGCGTCATATAGCCTTTACACAAAGTTAGTTCCGTCTAGCAGGTTTAAGTAGCTTGAAACCCCCTTTGGTCTGACAAGATATCTCCGACGATTGGTGATGTAATTGAGCAAAGAAAAGCTTGGATTCGAGCATTTGGAAGCCAATGTGATTGAAGCTGGAAAATGCTGTAGTTGTGGTGGCTGTGAAGCCGCCTGCCCCATTGGTGCAATCGAACTTCAAAATCTTCAACCCACCCTCGTGAAGGAGTGCACGAAATGCGAATTCTGTTGGAAGGCTTGTCCACGAATGATTGATGATTACACACCTCTGTACCCACAGGTCTTTGGCGAAGATGCCCAACGTGATCCCGCCTTGGGTGTATATCGCAAAGCCTATGCTTTACGAAATGCCGATGAGTCAATTCGGAAGCGAGCTCAAGATGGAGGGGTCGTGACGGCAATCCTTCTTCATTTACTTGAAAACGAAACCATAGAAGGTGCAGTAATTTCAGGCGTCGATCCGGATGAACCCTGGAAACCCAAACCCCTGGTGGCTACAACACGTAAGGAACTCATTTCAGCAACCAAGTCCCGCTACACCCGCTCACCAAATCTGATTGCATTGAAAGAAGCTTTGAAAGAACACAAGCTGAAACAAATCGCTGTTGTGGGAACCCCATGTCATATTCAAGCCATCCAACGAATGCGACTTGCTCCACTGAAAAAAATTGACCGCACAGTCGTGATGACTATCGGTCTCTTCTGTAGTGAGACTTTCAAATTCAAAGAACTCATGGAAGATAAAATAGTCGGCGAACTCGGGGTCCCTTTAGAGAATCTACGGAAACTCGATATCAAAGGTAAGTTACTCGTTTATCCACGCGGTGCGAAAGAATCATTGAAGATATCACTGAGCGAGGCGCAGGACTGGATTGATCCAGGGTGTCATGGTTGCAAGGACTTTGCCTCAGACTTTGCTGATATCTCTGTAGGTGGCGCAGGAACACCCGGTAAATGGTCATCAGTCCTCGCACGAAGTGAACGAGGGCAAACTGTCATTGATGAAATGATTGCCGTAAACCTGTTCTTATATGAAGAATTAACAGAAGAAAGTCTTGACCGTTTACGCAAGATTGCAGCACCTAAAATTAATTCCTAGGTCTCTAATACTCTGCACATTGACGTTGCCTTGGAAAGTAAACACTTTTGTCAGTGAACCACGCCAGAAGCTCCTAGTTCTTAGTATTGATATGACTTGGATGGTGGTTAAACATTGAGTTCTTCTCCATTCCTTCTTGGTGTCCTTAAACTTGGTAATATCGGAACATCACCCTTACTTGAGCTCCTTTTTGATGAACGAGCAGAGCGTGAAAACTTCGACGTTGTATCAATTGGCTCGGGAGCTAAAATGGGTGAAGTTGAAGCTGAACGCAGCGCAAAACTGCTTATTGAACAAAAGCCACACCTTGTGCTCATTCCTAGTCCCAATGCAGCACTCAAAGGTCCCGCCAAAGCTAGAGAGTTGATCAAAGAAGCTGGGATTCCCGTTATCCTCCTTTCCGATCTCTTACCCAAAGATCAACGTGAAGCATTAGTCGAAGCTGGTTATGGTTACATTCTCCTTCCCGCAGATGCGATGATTGGTGCCCGACGCGAATTCTTAGACCCCACTGAAATGGTTCTTTTCAATGTTGATGTGATTCGGGTCCTAGCCGCAACAGGCGCATTCCGACGAGTCCAACTAACCTTAGATGAAGTCATTGCCAGCATTGCGGCAGGAAAAGTTCCCAAGCTTCCCGCTCTTGTTGTGAATGCCACACGTGCCGTCAGCGCTGGAAACTTCACCAATCCCTATGCTAAAGCAAAAGCTAGGGCTGCTTACGAGATGGCAGTCGCTGTCGCACCGATTAACGTCAAAGGATGCTTCAAACAAAAAGAACACGAGAAGTATATTCCCACCGTTGCCAGTGCACATGAAATAATGCGAACCGCCGCCCTCCTAGCAGATGAGGCACGCGAAATTGAAAAATTTGGTGACAGTCTCCATCGAACTCCCCACTTCAACGACGGCACCGTCGGAAAATCTTCGAAGCTGGGAACTAAACCGCAAAAACCAAAATAACTCACAGTTCAATATTGGAGATTCCAATTTCAACTCCATTTTGCATCAATAGTTGAATGCTAGAAGGCGCCAATTATTTCTTAGGCTTATCAAGGCGTGGTGATTCCCAATCCTTTCGGAGAGGATAGACATCCTTGGGCCAGTCTTCAGGTAGAATAAGGCGCTTCAAGTTGGGGTGTCCCTTGAACTTAATGCCCAAGAGATCATGGACCTCGCGTTCGTACAGGGTTGCACCGGGAATCAGTGGAGTAATGGAATCTACTTCAGGGTGAGAAGTCGGAACCTGAATATGCAAACTCACCGAAACGGCCTTCACTTCAAAGTGGTAGATAACAGCTAGTTCACCACGTAGATCCATTCCAGTGATGGTTGAAAGATGGGTTAACCCCCACTCCTGTTTCATGAATTCGACAGCCTTGAGCACTGCTTCAGCCTTCACAGTCACATAGATACTATGTTCTCGCATAAACTCTGCAGAGATGAAATCATCGCCCATGGCTTTCTCAATCTCAGCCATCATGCCCGCTTCTTTCTTAGTGGGCTTTTTCGGGGGTTTCTCTTCTTTTGCCATGCGTTGTTTCCTCCATTAGTCCCATAAAAAACTCATGAACCTGCTAATTTACCGAGAAGTGCGGCAACACCATAGATAATTGCTTCCGGCTTTGGCGGACATCCTGGAATCCATGCATCCACAGGAATGACGCCGTCAAGACCGCCTGTGACGTTATAACACTCTCGAAATACGCCACCTGACATTGTGCACGCTCCAATACCAACCACAAACTTCGGATCAGGGGTTTGATTATAGATCCGTAAAAATCGCTTCGCAGTTTGTTTAGTGATTGGCCCACTGCATAATAACACATCGGCATGTCTGGGACTGCCTTTCAGTAGAACACCAAAACGTTCCAAGTCGTATCTTGGAGTAAGTGCATCCAAGATTTCAATATCGCAGCCGTTACATCCACCACTGTTGAGGTGGAGTACCCAGGGGGATTTGATGCGTGCCCATGTTACAATTTTGTCAACGATTCCCATTGTTTTTGCCTCATTTCAATTATTTTCGTAGAATAATAATCGCAAGGAAAGCGACACCCAGGAAAAGGATTGGCACCCATCCAAGGATGCCCATCGATGTTGCCAGCACGAAGGCGACAATGTCAAAGATGGTGAAATAGACGGCATATCGGAGAAGGTGGGTGTGAAATTGTGCTTTAGCTGGTTTCAGGTCTTCACCGCAAGCATAGGTCGTGAGTTTTTCCTTGGTAGGATTGTTCGGTGCGATACGTTTGCCGATCCAGTACATAAGAAGCACAATAATTAGAACGATGCCGAAGGCAGCGAGGAACCAGCCAACGTTTCCGATATTATTTAGCCAACTGAAGTAATCAGCCTGCATTTTCTGCGTTCACCACAGGTTCTATGGCTCGTTAGGAGTTCAAGGTTGGATTTTGTATAAAAGGCTTGCTCCCGCAGGAAGTTTTCCTTTCTGAATTTAACTTGATGCCATGGAACTAATTATCTTACAACCTTTGTTATAGGAAAACCTAGGAACAAGGTTTTTTTGGCGGGCCTTCCTTTCCGGAATTCACGAATTGTCTTAGTCACTGATTTCGATCCGGACCTTTTCTGTACCTTTTGGTTTGGGTGCCCGAAGTGTGGACACAACGGCCAGGACTATTGTCTGAAGGAGTTTGTCAACATATTCGTTAATTCCAATTTCACGACCAAAGATGATAAGAGTAGTTTTTCGTTCATCGGGTGTCAATCATCCTCACCTACAGGGATTGATGGTGCTGTGAGAAGCCATTTATCAATCGCTTCCAGCAGGAAGGGAAACTCATCAGGGATACGAATCACCGAATCAATCTCGGGATTCAAAGTGCACTGACCAAGGATAGGGCTCGAAGTTTCGGTTTGAAATTCTGCGATTTCATCCATTGTACGAATACAGATTACTTTCGCGATTTGAGGGTCTTTTTGTGTCCAAAACCGGAATCCTTCTAGAACAATCATATCAGCCGGAACTACTGTGATTCCGTAGCTAAGCAATTCCTTAAGGCTAGCAATGGGTCTTTTGAGGAGAAAGGCTGTTGAGTTTTCACTGTGAAGGATTGTCGCTTCTGCTCCGGCTTCAAGATGGCGATGGGAGTCCGTTCCTGGTGAATCCAGTGAAAACGTTGGTTCACCTACATGTTTCGCACTCAGCACTCGACGACCTTGATCTACGAGATGGGTTACGATTTTTGTGGTTACCGTCGTCTTTCCTGAATCCTTGTATCCAAACACCGAGATGGTTGGGGGTAGTGGAACAGTTAGCAATCCTCCCTAAGATAGGCTTCTAAAGGTTGATGGGAGACTCCTTTCGTATAACCGTTTTCCATAAATTAGCCAATAAAAATCGAGATTCAGGTTGGTCGATGAAAAGTTCAAACTTGTAGTCACACTTTTAAGCAGAACACAGCAAAAAGCGGTTCTAAGTACCTCAGTCACCGGTGACTAACGATGTCGTTATCACGTAAAGTGGTTATTGGCCTCTTGGGCCTCATACTTCTGAGCACCATAATACTCCTACTTTTTGCCCTCGACTATTTCATCACAGGGCTTCACTTGAGCATGTACGCGGTATACATCCTCATAATCATGACTGCAATATTCGCTGTCCTAGCCATCGAAGATAAGGACCTGCTACACGCCGCACTCTACCTCGCAGGTTCCGCAGTAACCCTTGCCTTAATCTATCTGATTATGTTTGCCATCTGGGTTGCCTTCTTCCAACTCGCGATCTACGCTGGGGCCGTAACAGTGATTATTATTTCAGGAGTTTCGTTAACGACGCGTCGTGGGACTGGGGATATTGAAGAGGAGGACGTCTGATGAGAATCAAAGTCGTTGGCTGTACCCTCACCGTATTGTTTGGAATTATTGCCGCTTGGGTGATTGCAATGGCTGCTGGTTTGTACTTGGATCCCAGTGTTGTCGTTGATCCCGCGGTTTGGGCGATGCGGTTTATTGCGTCACCCGATAATGTCTACGTGATGATTCAGGCTTTGGGTGAAATGCTATGGCATTATCGTGGACTCGATATGGTCTTATTAGGCGTGTTTTTACTGGCAGCAGCATTAGCCAGTTCCGCGTTCTTTTATGAAATTACAAAAGAACCCAATGAACCAGAGGAGAAGGAGTAAGACACAATGTCGTATCTTGATATCTTAGGCATCCCGCTTGCGGTATTTCTCATCTTAGCTGTCTTCCTATATGCTGTTGGCATCTACGGCATGGCAACAAAACGAAACATGATTAAATTCCTCATTGCGCTGGAATTACTCCTCGACGGAGCCCACCTGAACTTTATCACATTCGCAACGGCTTGGTCGGGATTTTACATTGACTTAATGGCCCAGGCAATTGTCATCGTCAGTATCTGTATTGGCGGTGGTATCATTGCAATTGCCTTGGCATTCATCATTCGAGCATACAATCAATTCGGAACCCTCGATATCCGAAAACTCAACAAACTGCGCCATTAACCTGGGGTGAAAAAGAAAAATGCTACCATACGCTGCTTGGCTTTGCTGGTTGTTCCCAATCATTGGGGCTCTCCTGACACCAATCTTTGCAAGAATTCATCCACGGCTCCGAGACTTTGGAGCTATCATATTCGGAGCATTAGGTATGATTATGGCGTTAGCCATGCTCCCATTCATATGGAGTGGAGCTGCATGGGTTGGAACATCTCCCCTATTCTGGTATGAAACTTCTATTAACTGGATTACCCTCCCAATCATCGGAACCATTCAGTTTGGGATGCTCGTTGACCCGCTATCGGTATTCATGGCATGTATCGCAACTGGATTAGGCTTCATCATCCTTGTCTACAGCCTCGGTTACATGAAAGGAGACGAGTCCCTCACCCGATACTGGTTCTTAATGCAACTCTTCGTTGGGGGAATGACTCTCCTCGTTATGGCGAACACCCTCTTTGTCACATTTATTGGATGGGAAATCGTTGGACTCTGCTCGTACGGGTTAATTGGTTTCTGGTACAATCGAACCAACATGGTTCACGACGACCAATTGGGCGATCTTACTGAAGGCAAACTCAATTCTCACAGTGGAATGAAGGCTTTCATTGTGACCCGAATTGGTGATGTCGGGTTGCTGATTGCTATTGTTTTCATCTTCTTCTTCACTGTCTCTGCTGGCACTCCAACCCTCAATTATCAGGTCCTCCTAAGCGACTTCAACTGGCTGTATAATATGGCAGCCATTCTAAACGGGTTTCTGCTTCTAGGCGTGCTTCTTCTCTTCTTCTTGGGTCCTGTGGGCAAAAGTGCCCAATTCCCACTACAGTTCTGGCTTCCCGAAGCTATGGCTGGACCCACAACCGTTTCTGCCCTTATTCACGCTGCAGCAATGGTCAAAGCCGGAGTGTATTTGATAGCTCGAATGGCCCCGATTTTAGTTTCCGCATTCTTGGATGCTTCAGGAACAATCACAGCACTTGTACTCAATAACTTCTTTCTCATCATTGCCATCATTGGAATGTTCACGGCTTTTATGGCTGCGACAATGGCACTGACTTCGAAGGAACTGAAAAAGGTGCTCGCTTTTAGCACCATCAGTCAGTTGGGTTATATGTTCATGGCCCTTGGTGTATTCGCCTTTGTTGCTGATGGTGTCCTTGGTTACACGGCAGGGGTATTTCACTTAGCGGTTCACGCGGTATTCAAGGCTTTGCTCTTCCTTTCCGCAGGAGCTGTCCTCCATGCAGTGCACAGTAAATATATGACTGACATGGGGGGTCTCCGCAAACTCATGCCAATCACCTGGCTCGTGATGCTCATTGGTGTTCTCTCCCTAAGCGGGTTCCCGTTCATCGGTGCATTTTGGAGTAAAGAACTCATTCTAACCTCCGCTTATGAGCTAGGAAGGTCAGGCAGTCTCTGGGGCTGGCTCTTCCTCTTCTTTGGCTCAGTAACTGCTGTGATGACCATCTTCTATGCCTTCCGTATGTTCGGTCTCACGTTTCACGGTGAACCCAGCCAACATGTCAAAACACTGGAAGCCGAAGGTCATCCTGCTCATGATCCCCCTGCGATCATGTGGATTCCTCTAGCCATTCTTGCTGTTGCGGCGGTCGTTGTTGGATTCCTTGAACCCATCGTCCGTCAATACTTCTATGGTAACTGGGCATATTCGTTGATTCATGCTCCTCACCTCGGAACGATCCTCGAGGAATACATTCACATGATTACGCACCTAGTCCAAGCTCCCACTTTCTATCTATCACTTCTGATAGTCTTAGTTGGTGGACTCTTTGGTTACATGTTCTACATCCGACGAAGTTGGAGTCCCGAGTTCGTTGGTCGCGGATTTCTAAGTTACATCTATAGGTTCTTTGACCACCGCTGGTACTGGAACGCTCTCATGTACAAGATCTTCGTCGATGGCATGCTCACGTTCGCCCGAGGAATGTTCAACAACGTCGAAGTCAAAGGCATTGACGGTGCCAATTATGCTATCGCTGACGGCTCAGTTGGTTTGAGCCGTTGGTGGCGTCGAATTCAAACCGGTGTCCACAGTTGGAACACGATTCTACTGCTCATCGGTGCCCTGG
>JAEOSV010000287.1 GCA_016840185.1 Candidatus Hermodarchaeota archaeon
CAACATTTTTCTAATAATTAGTCCATGACACGGAACAAGATTCAACGAAGGTGATGCTAATGGCGAAAGGTAAGAAGAAACCAAAGACTAAACCCAAAGAGCCTCCATCAAAACCCGAAGAATCTCCCACCGCCCCAGAGGAAGAAGCAGCAGCACCACAAATGGTAGATATCAGTGCTTTACCCGTATGGCAGCTCATCCCATTGTTTATTCGGATTCTTGACTCTGTAGCCTGGCAGAAAATGGGACTCATCGTTAACCCAATGACCCAAGAAATCGAAAAAGACCTGGACCAAGCTCGCGCTGCAATCGATTCATATGAAGCCCTTCTCAACCAGCTTGGTGATCATATTGAATCCGACGCCAAAGAAGCGCTCAAGGGTCGATTAGCCGATTTGAAACTGAACTACACTACACAGGCTTAGTCAGAAGCTATCTAGAACTGTTTAATAGTATTAACTGGAAAGCTACTCTATTCGAAGAGTTTAGAAGTGGAGCGCAATGAATGAGGATGGAAATGCCCATCGAATGCAACTTCCTGGCGAAGTGGTTATCGGGTCAGGTGTTATTCACCAGTTAGGTGAGGTGACGCAACGAGTTGTCTCAACCCGTCGTGCTATCCTCATCACCGATAAAGATGTATTACGAATTGCAGGCAACGATGCCGTTGCATCTCTTGAAAAGGCGAAATTTAACGTCGAGGTTATCGTTGTTAAGAAAGCCACTGAAGAGGAAGTGGAGAAATCGTGTGCGGAAACTCGAAATCATAGTTCAGGGATTGTAGTTGCAGTTGGCGGCGGTTCGGTAATTGATACGGCAAAATTGTGTTCCACACGCGAAAAGCAGCCATTCATTAGTGTGCCCACGTCAGCCGCCCATGATGGGATTTCCAGTCCACGGGCCTCAATCAAAAGGGATGGCGTTTCGGTATCTGTTGAGGGACAATCTCCAATTGCTATAGTGGCAGATACTAACATTATTGCAAATGCACCCTACCGGTTTACAGCTGCGGGATGTGGTGACCTTATCTCAAAGATTACTGCCGTCCGTGATTGGAAACTGGCGCATACCCTTGGATACGAATATTATGGTGAATACTCTGCGTCCCTGTCACTGATGGGTGCCAACATCATTATGGAAAATGCAGCCACCATCAAACCAAATGATGAACATAGTATTCGTTTGGTCATTGAAGCATTAATTGCCAGCGGAATTGCCATGGGCATCGCAGGATCTAGTCGTCCTGCAAGTGGTGCTGAGCACAAATTTAGCCATGCCCTTGACCGGATTGCCCCAAAGCCAGCTTTTCATGGCGAGCAATGCGGTGTGGGAACTATAATGATGGGATATCTCCACGCTATTGACTGGGAAGAAATTCGAGATGCCCTCACAACCATTGGAGCACCAACAACGGCTAAACAACTCGAAGTTGATCCCGAGCATGTCATTGAAGCCTTGAAGGTTGCTCATACCATTAACCCTGACCGATATACGATTTTAGGTGAAAAGGGACTGACGGAGAAGGCTGCTGAACGTCTTGCTCGAATCACAGGAGTAATTAACTAATCCTAACAGGTCACGGCAGATTTTTGAAGGCTTTTCGTACAGGTAATTATAAGGCTACCTGGGATTTCCAGATATTATTACGGGGTAGAAAGACGTGATTCATCAACTCTACGTAATCAGTAAGAATGGACCCCTTCTTTTTGAAAAAACCTACATAAAAGGTGCTACAACCACAGACCCTGACCTTTCCTCTGGGCTAATCACCGCTCTCTTCCATTTCACCCGTGACACTCATGCAGAAATGATTCAAAAATTCGAAATGGAAGACCTCAAACTCATCTTTCAAGAAAGTGAAACCCTCCTCTTTGCTGCAACCGTTGATATCAAACTACCAGATAATGACGCTATCGATGTAATTGCCCGGATTCGAGATTATTGGATTCTCCATTACGGAGAACAAAAGGACACAAAAATTGATCGCTCAAAATTCAAGGTATTTGCGGTTTCAGCTGAACAAATCATTACGGAAAACCTCTGGTGGTTAGGTGAAGGGCGCAAATTTAGTATAAAGAATCAGGCGCGGTATTTGAAAGAAACTATCACACGACCAAGTCGTTGTGTGGGTGCCCGATACCTAAGTAAGAGTTTCCTGCTGGTACCAATTCTCCTCATACTTGGTACGATTGCTGTTTCATTTCTGTTGCAAGGTCAGGTCATGGGGTGGAGTATGCAGTTCTTCGAAACCCAGACGTTAGCTTATCTCCTTACGATGATTTTCAACATCATTGCGTTTTGGTTGGTTATGTCGTTGATGACTGC
>JAEOSV010000288.1 GCA_016840185.1 Candidatus Hermodarchaeota archaeon
CATGGATGTGCAAATTCAAACCGGTGTCCAGCAACTTCAAGGGTACAAGGCACAAATTCAGCTCGATCACACTGAAGCAATGGAAGAACTGGAAACCATCAAAGCCCGGCTACTCATCGGTGATGAAGAAGCCAAAGATGTCGGTAAGAAAGAAAAGTTATCTGAAAAAACAGATCGACTCAGCTACGCCCTCCTTGCATGTCATCATATCCTAAAGAAGGAATCCACTCTGCGTAATGGTCCAATAACCCGATTTGAAGTAACTGAGACCACTATCGTAGACTCCAAAGTCACGAAAATGGAGCCAGAAGAAGTCGAAGTCATCAAATCCAAGAAGAAACCCAAGGAATCAAAACCAGAACCCTCAACTAGCTCTCCCCCTCCACCAGATGCTGAAGCCGGTAAAATTTGTACACAATGCGGTCGAGTTACCGCCTCTGATGCGAAATTCTGTATTCACTGCGCAGCTACTCTCTAAATCCTTTAGTTTTAAGTTGAGGAGATATCAAGGGCATCAAGTTTGGCGAAGAAAGCATCAGTCATTTTGGCTCGATACTCAAATCCGCCTAGTCCCGAAGCCAACATGAGTGGTCTGACATCGTTGAGGAGTTCTTCGCGTGAACGAAGTTGTACATCTGCGATTTCCTTTGTATCCATCGCGCCTAACGTTCCACCAACCACATGGGCTAAGAACACATAGGAAACCCAAGGTACTACAGGATGTTCACCACATTTGAGCAGCACATGGGCTTCTAAAATAAAATGGTCAATCTCAACGTCAAAACCGGTTTCCTCACGGGATTCACGTTGAGCTGCCGTTATCAAGCTTTCAGACGGTTGTGCCCCGCCCGAAGGAGCTCGGACAATTCCAGTGCTTACATACGCGTGTTTAGCGATGACCACAAACTTCCCTTGGTGTTGAATGAACACGGTGACATCATGACGACGTCCCCGTTCAAGGGATCGTTGAACTAATACAAATTCCTCTGGAAGCATCTCAACTTCAAAATCAACACGCTTTGGTACGCCGTACTGCTCCCGTAACGCGGCTAACTCTGCAGCAAAGTCCTCATGGGCCACTCACAATAACCTCATAGGGCACATTGAAAAGTTTCCCTAAAAAACTGATGGAAACCCTATCAAGAAAATGAAAAAGTGAAAAAATTAGTGGGGAAGGACGGGCCTGGCAACCCGTCCATTCGACCTTACGCCGTCCGTTTGGTCGATTCCCCGGAGGCTTTGGGCTCTTCCTTTGGTGTTTTGGATCTAAGCTGCAATTCGACAATTCCATTACGAAATTGAAGCGCGGTAAGTTCAACTGGGATGGGAAGTTCTAATTCCCGGAAAATGCGCCCCTGCACCCAGAGTTGTAACTGTTGTCCATTCACGTTGACTTGGACATCGTGTTCGCTAGTGGCAGGAGTGTCTAAGATGGCGGTGTATCCATCTGCCGTATCAATAATATCAATTAAGTATGAATCCGCATCAAGCTTGAATTGGGGTTGAAGCTCGGGAAAGGGTCGATCTGGTGTTAAGGGGTCTGGGATGGGTGACGGACGCCGTTCTTGCGGTGGGGGTGGGAACCGAAATGGCATACGTTGGTTCTGCATTTGTTTCTCTAATTCCTTACGAGCCTCTGGAGGAAGATTGCCCCATTCTTCAGTATGCATCTTACCATCGGGTCCAATGTAGGTTGTTCGACCGTACACGATAGGTCCAAACCGCATCGTGCGAACGCCGTCGCGGTCTCCGATTTGGGGGTTCTGGGACGAATCCGAACGTTGTAAGTCGTCGAACATCCGACGGATGGCGTGCATTTGGCGTTTGAAGAGCTCATCAAAATCATCATTGTCATCAAAGAAACTCATGTTATCTTCCTCCTGGGTTTCAAACATCTATTTACTCACATATTGTGACTAACAAAATGTGTGTATTACTCACTTTTAAAGTTTACCACAGGACCACAACACTAAATACTCGCAAAATGTCACTAACATCTAGTGAGTAACCCAACCCCCGAGGGTAATCCCATGTCCCACAGAAATTCCCAAGATGAGTCCATACACCTTTTCTGGCTCCTCGGTAACCCCACCCGATTCGAAATTCTTCGGCGCCTCTCACAGGAACCCATGTTCCTCGGTCAACTCAGCCGAGAGCTAGCGGCTCATCAACAAGCTATCCTTCGGCACCTCCAGGAACTCATCGAAAAGGGATTCTTAGAAACCTATGAAGATGAAAGCATCCGTGGACCCCCTCGGAAATACTATCGACTGGCCAAGACCGTCCGCGTCTCTGTCCAAATCACACCACAAGGAATCCGAATCGTTCGTGTAGTCCCAAGTATGCGTCAGCCTCGCACAATCGAAGGTGTGATTCAACGAAGTTATCCCGAAATTCAACAATTAGTGTCACTCGTTCATCGGCTCCGGAGTATCCCAAACGAACTGGATCGGAAACGTGCGGCTATTGACCTTATTCAGCAACTGGAGCTAAAGGCGGGGGAAGCTCAAGAAGTGAGTAAGTTCTTGGATTCTGTGGTTTCCTCACTCCAGAAGGAGTATTTGTGAGCTGCGTACAAAGACTTTTTTAGTCGCCTACGAAAGGTTGCGTGACACAGGGAAATCGAGGAAACTGATCCTATCGGTTTTCAGTAGATGCTAGGCACATCTACCAAAGGGGGACCCTTGCATACAGCAAGGAAGAACCTGCTCGATTTCTGCAAGCCTAGTAAAAATACATGAAAAAGGTGTAGTTTGTTGGGACTATTTGAACGAATTAAAGCCTGGTTTAGACGAAAACCGCGCGCATCTCCCACGACCTCTTCTTCTCCAGCTAGAACCTCCTCTCCTCCTAGAACCTCCTCTCCTCCTCCTATTAGAACCCTCTCCCCTCCTCCTGTGGATGATCGACCTTTATCTGAAGGGGACCTACTGGTGCAGGAGCATGAGCAACTGGAATCGGAACGTTCACGGTTGCGAAAAGAGATTACGGTGGTGGATTCTCAGTATTCGAGTGGTGAGATTGAGGCAGGTGCTCGTGATCGAGCCTATCGGATGCGATTGGCGCGTGCAGGGCAGATTAGTATGCGGCAGTTAGAGATTCGGAGCCAGTTGGTGGAGATGAGGCATCCTATTCCTGATGAATGGGGCGCGATTCAAATTCGGCGTTAAGGTTTCGGAAACATTTCGCTTCAAATGTATCTTTCACCGAAGCTCTTTTTATTAGTCATTCGAAGGTCTAACTGAAGACAAAGGTTAGGAGAGCGTCAAATTGGGATACTTGGACAAGATACGAGGTTGGTTTCGACAATTTTTCCGCTACGATTCGAAAGTCAAGGATTTATCCTCTGAGAAATCTGGTTTAGAAGAGATTGACCAACTTAAGAAACACTATCAAGAACTAAATCAAGAACTGGAAGAAATTCGATTACAATTATCGAAAATCGATGAACAATTGAATATAGGGCAAATAGAAAGAGCTGAACATGATCGAGAATATCGCCAAAATCTCGCTCGTGCTGGTCGTATTCAAATTCGTCAGATGGAAATTCGTGCTAGGTTGGAAGACCTTGAAAGTCCAATAGCTGAATCACCCACTTAGAATGATTTTGCTTATTGTTTGATAGAAAGTAAAGGAAACACGATATCTTGAACCCGATTGACACTTTCTGAAGCAATACGTCCAACTCGGTCTTTATCGCCCTGAGAAAGTTTTGGAACCTCTTTGTCGTGAAGACTTGTTGGTGCCTCTACTTGCGTAATCTGTTTGAAACGAGCTCTCCACTCTTCTGGAATTTGATCAGGCACATCGACCCCTGCGATTTGAGCGAGAATTATTGTCCAGCATCGGGGTACTGATAAATAAGAATAGCCACCTCCACCCACGGCTACTAGCCGGCCATTCGAATACTTATGGACTAATTTGTGAACACGATGACTGATTCGACTAAACGCTTGGGTGGTAAGAATAAGGTTTCCGAGTTGGTCTTGGAAATGTGTGTCCACGCCATTTTGCATGACAAGGATTTCGGGTTTGTATGCTTTGATGATGGGAGGAACAATGGCTTCGAAGGCTTCAAGGTATTGGTCGTCTTGTGTGTATGGAGGTAAGGGGAGATTCACAGTATATCCACGTCCAGGTCCTTCTCCAATTTCATGAGAATACCCTGTTCCTGGAAAGAGGGTTCGGCCTGTTTGGTGAATTGAAAGGGTAAGGACTTCTGGGTCGGCAATAAACTGCTCTTCGACGCCATCACCGTGATGGACATCAATGTCAAGGTACATGATTCGCTTCTTCTTGTATCTATGTTTGAGATAGTGACACGCTATCGCTACATCGTTGAAAATACAAAACCCTGCAGCACGATTTGCATGGGCGTGATGTAGTCCACCACCAGGATTCCAAGAATGATCTGTTTTTCCTTCCATCACCGAGTCGACCGCCGCTAGGGTACCTCCAACCATCAATCGAGCAATATCATATGCTCCCGGAAACGCTACAGTGTCACCCATATCAAGAGTCGAGTATCCATCCCGTTCACTCAATGCACGAACTTCATCGATGTATTCCTGAGTATGTACGAATCGCAGTTGTTCATCTGTTGCCGGCTCAAAGTTCGGTTCAGTTACCCCTTTACTCGATAACAGTCCAAGGGCTTTACTTAGCTCATAATGAAGTAAAATCCGATCTTGGTGTAAGGGGTGGTGTGGTCCCAGGTCATATTTCATGAACCTTTCATCATAAAATACTGCAACCGAATCAGTCACTTGTCAACACCTTGGTTCCCGGAATATGTAGTACTCAGTATTCGGTGTTCTCCTCCTAAAGTAGTTGCGAAAAATCCAACAAACCGCACTGACGGGTCGAAGAACTGGGAGAGTATAAAAATCGGTTTTCCGCTAATTGACATGAAAGGTGTGGCAACCGATCGATGAGTGGTGTTGCCGCAAATGGCTCCCAGCGTGGTGTAAACACTGGCTACACATCAACATAGCAATGGAAGAACCGAAACTGTAGACCAGGCACCAGCCACCGAGCAAATGACCCCCATTTTTAAAGTCATTATCGCTGGTGAAGGAGGAGTGGGGAAGACCAGCATCATCCAACGTTACATCTACGAATACAGTACTACCCCCATCATGACTGTTGGATCAGAATTTGCTTACCAAGAATTGGAGATTGACAATCAGAAAGTTGGTCTATCGATTTGGGATTTCGGTGGGGAAGAACGTTTTCGTGACTTGATGCCTATCTTCTGTCTTGGAGCTCATGGTGCGATTGTAGTCTTTGATTTAAGCCGGTTTTCCACCTTTTTGCAGCTTGAATTTTGGATGGATGTCATCCACGGCAGTACCAACGGTATCCCAATCGTTCTCGTTGGAGCTAAGGCGGATTTGGTTGGTGGACCTACCGAAGAAGACATCCGGAAATTCTGTTTAGATAATGGTGTCAGTGCCTATATCCCCGTGTCATCACGCACTGGTGAAAACGTCACCCAACTCTTCGAGTTTCTCGCTAAGAAAATGCTACAAGCGACTGATGAAGGCCGGTTGAAACCTGCCTACTCATTAAAAGCTTAAATGCACGAATAGACAGGTTTCGCAGAGCTTGAATTCTTTTAGGTTATCAAGAATCTTGAAATCTCAAGATTTCCGTTCTATTCTGTGTCTGATTGAATCAGAAAGACCAAAGAATATGGGTGTAACCCTACACCCTCTATCCTGTCCGCGGTAAGGCTTTCAGGACTGCTTTTGCAGTAACAGACTCGAAAAGTTAGTATATAAACGTCACATGTTGGAATTTTTATAGGAAGCCTTTCAATGGAAACGCATAATCCCTAACTTGGATTAAGGGTGAGCTGTTATGTTTGTTGGTAAGCGTGTCTGCGTGGTCATCCCTGCGTGGAATGAAGAAGAACCCATTGCGGGCACTGTCAAGGACTTCATGAGACCGGAAGTCGATGATATTATTGTGATTGATAACAACTCCACCGATAACACCGCCAAAGTCGCAAAGACGGTAGGTGCTACCGTAATTCCTGAGCCCATCCAGGGGTATGGTGCAGCAATTCGACGTGGATTACGCGAAGCCTTGGACCGGGGCTATGACTTGATAATTATCACAGAAGCAGACCAAACCTTTCGCGGAATCGACGTACCTCGACTCCTAGACGAGGTTCAAACACATCACTTCGTGGTGGGTACCCGCACTGCAACACCCTATCTTGAAGAGGGCGCCAACATGGGTCTGTTTCTTGTAGTGGGCAACATAGCCGTCGCGAAACTTCTTGGTTTACTCCATGGCTATCCACCTCTAACAGATGTGGGGTGCACGCTACGTGTGATTCGACGTGAAATGCTCGAAGCGATTCTCCCCGAACTTGATGCAGAAGGTGCAGCATTCTCTCCTCAAATGATTGTTAAAGTACTCAAGTATGGAGGAAAAATCAAAGAAATCCCTGTGTACTATCTGGTCCGTGTGGGTGAAGCTAAAATCACGACCTCAAAACGAAAAGCCTTCCAGACTGGTCTGAATATGATCAAAACCATTTTGAACCTATAGAATCGTGTCCCGATCCGTACCAAGGAGTTTTTCCGCTTCGACGATATCTTCAGGATAAGTGACATTTAGATACTGCCCACCCAGGAAAAATCCATAGACATCATAACCCAATTCTCGGATTGTGTTGAGCGTGTCGGTGATTTCAATTTCATTTTTCTTAGACCGGGGCGTTCTTTTGATGGCTTCAAACACTGTCTCATCGAAAATATAGGACCCACAACCCAAGATGTTGTTGGTTAACTCTACTGGTTTCTCAACCAAGTTGTGGATAATCTGAGTTTCGGGGTCAATTTCAACCGAGTAATTCTTCCGAATCAGGTCTTCGTCTTCTACACGCAATATTCCTATTGATGCGGCGCATCCGGTTTCGTCAAAGGACTGGATGAAACCCCGATGGTCTGAGTCCAAATAGAGTTCATCCCCGAGATATACAGCGAATGGTGTATCAACGGTGCCTTCAGTGAGTCCTACGGCATGCCCAATTCCTTCTGGAACGGGTTGTCCAACGTACTCGATTGATACCCCGAGTTCGCTACCATCTTGGAAGTAGTTTTTCACTACATCAGAGTTCGGATTCACCACAATGATAATATTGGAAATCCCAGCATCTCTACATCGATCGATGACATGGGCTAGAATTGGGCGACCAAACACTTGGATCATCGGTTTTGGTGCTTTTTCCGAGTAGGGACGGATGCGTTTTCCTTCACCAGCCGCAGGGATGACAGCATATTTAGGGGGCATACAGAGGTTTCAACGTGTTATTGGGTTAAATAAGCTTACCTGCTGAAAAATTCGCGTAACAATTCTTGGTTGATATTTTCTTGTAACCAATAGCATTTTTAGGTAAAAGACAGGAGTGGGTGCATCTCAGCACTACGGGAAGTTGGTGGCAATGCGAGCTCGCACATACTACATCATAGGTGCCGTTAGCCTTATCCTGATTATTCTCTGGTTGCAAATTGCATTATGGCCCATTGGGGGAATCTGGGCAATCGTCGTAATTCTCACGGATCCAGCCAACGTTATGGTATGGATTTTGCCAGCATTCGCATTGTTTGGCACTGCGTATGTTCTTCGAGCAATTCGTTGGTGGGTGCTCCTTAGACCTTTCAAGTCTTCTGGTAACCCAGCTAATCAATTCCCGATGCTAGTTGGAGGTATCTTCCTGACCTACGTTGCGCCTCTGCGAGCAGGGGATATCGCTACTCCGTATTGGTTGCGTGAAAAACAAGGAACCCGATTCACAGCAGGACTTGCCTCAATTGTGTGGGCACGTGTATTAGATTTTGCTGCATTAATCCTCATTATTGTTGTTTCGGGGTTTCTGATTTATGGTGCCCTCACAGGTCAAACTCTCGGGTATTTAATTTCAGGAGTGTTGGTGGCTGTTGCCTTCGTAGCATTCTTCATTTTGATTCGAAATGACCGGTTTGTTGCATTCATGTCGCGAATTGCCGGTCGATTGTTCAAGCCCTCTGAGCGGTTAAAAGTTGAAGTTCCTTCTTTCGTAGAGAATTTTGCTATTGATTTACGAACGGATATTAGTAGTCGGAACTCCGGATGGGCGTTCCTGTTGAGTGTTCCGATTTGGATTTTGGAAACAATGAAACTCATGTTCATTGCGATGATTTTCGGCCAGGTGATTACTCTTCCTCAATCGATGTTTGTGTTAGGTATCAGCTATGTAACCGGCCATATCTTAGCAATCCTTCTCCCAGCAGGAATTAGCATTTTCATCACCCAAACTGCAACCATAACTCTTCTATTGGGCGCATGGAGTATTGCCTTCGCTGCCAGTATTGCGTTACTCGATGCTTTGGTATACATCATTGGCCTGACTATCCTTGGTGCTCCCTCCCTAGCGACGATGGGAAGGGGGTATCGAGAACTTCAAGAAGCAGAAGAATCAGATGAGAAAGAAGATGGATAGACCGAAAAATTAAAGCTGAAATAGCTCCACCGAGTGCTTGATTGGGCATTTCAGGTGTTTACCGTGAAAAAGACAGACCCACGAAAACTTCCTCTTGCCGTTGTTAAAACCACACCCGAAACCTACTTCGATGATGTTGCTCGCCTTTTCCGGCTTGCCAAGATTGACCAGCTTTTCGATCCGAAGGTCCGCACAGTTATGAAACTGAACATCTCTTGGCAAGAGTATTTTCCTTCATGTTCTACCCAGCCTTACCAGCTTGACGCAACGTTGCGAGAATTGTCTAAGCGTAATTTCTCGGATGTTCTTGCCTTGGAAAACATGACGGTGGTTACCGACGCACGAACGGG
>JAEOSV010000289.1 GCA_016840185.1 Candidatus Hermodarchaeota archaeon
AAAGCTGCTCCACCGATTTTTCCTCATCAGATAATTGAGAAAGTATTGCCACGGCATCCTTCAGGAAGGCTTTTCGAAATCGCTCATAGACCGCTTCTTCTCCGGCTTTATGAATAATCCACCCCTCACCTTTCGCTTCCACACGTCCAAATCCTGTCATATACGCTAGCATATCTGACACTTCCGTGGAATCAAAACTACACATCCCCGTATTTGAACGAATCTCACTAATTCCTGCTTCACCCTGCTCCACGAGGTCAACGATAATGCTCATATTCTTGAAAGGAAACGTCAGCAATGGATTCATCTACTATTCAACTCCGAGATTCAAGAAATTTCACACAACTTTCCAAAATAAGGTCTTCTCATCCACTACTCTTGATTAACCACCCTTCAGGTTCAACAACACACAACGCGTTTTTTTGCATATTCAAGTTCAAAAAAACCATCGTATGTCAGTCATTTTTGCTGTTATTTGCACCCTCAAGCTCCCATCGATTCATATCAAATCATCACCTACTCTCATATGCTCTGGGATTCCAAGAGGAATCTTGGAGACACACAATTGGAGGGATTTGAGATGGCCAAATCCAAACATAAACAGAAGAAAATAGCAGAAATGTCGGCGACCGAACGTGCCGTAGCAGGCTGCCGTAACCCCCATCCGGTGGCAAAACCCCGCACCCGGTATGCAGTCATGCTAGTACTCAGCCGACGCTAAACTGTGAGGAATCCCCTTGGTGAACACACGATCACCAGACCCCCCTCTCAGCCTCCCAAATCGGGTCCACAAAGCTACCGGCCGCCTCCCACCCCGTTGTTGGGGGATCGGCGTAGCAGCGATCCAGCAACGGTTAACAAACCTCGTGGCTCTTCTGGTCAAGAGCTTCTGTGGGCCCGATTTAACCCCTCTCCGAGGCTAGCTCTGTCGTTTTCTGTTTTTTGCACTACTCAGTGCAAAAGTTGGCTAGCTTCTACTCCTTTTTTCGGAATTTTGCACTGACAAGCTCCCATCGAATAATAGGTAATCTGAGGGTTATACATCATTGTCCTGCATCGGCGGGACGGTGAACAAAAATGGCTAAGAAAAATAAACTCGCAAAAATGACTGTCGCAGAACGCGCTGCGACAGGGGCTAAAAACCCGAAGGGCACTCCCCGCGATCGAATCAACTTCGCAATCGTCACTTCACGACGCTAATCACGCTCACTACTAGGGATCGACACCGACACACCAGTGACACGGGCCTTGGACGCTGACTGAAGCTGGGTCTTCACGGGGTACCGGACAAATACTCCGAATCCGTTGTCCAATAAAGGTCCATTGCCACCCATGCAAACTGGGCCGGGAAGTGCCGAATTGGAGGGGAAGGAACCCTGAAGACCCGGCGATTTTTTTTATTTTTTTCAGTATTTTACTCTGGAATCTGGTTTCAAAAGCATTAAACCTTAAGAGACAGGAAATATATCAAGTTCAAAAATTGCTCGTGTTGTTATTTCAATCTAAAACTCCGAGAAATTTCAACAGGATGGCTTCAAGAGCAAAACTTGCACACTCATTTACAGGACCAGTGGTGTCGTTGGATCTCGTTGACAAAAGCATTCTTCTCGAGCTTGCTACGAATTGTCGAGTGACCTATCAAACAATAGCCACACGACTAAATCTTACCGTGAATGCTGTGAAAAAACGGGTTCTCAAACTTCAAGAAGATGGAATTATCCAACGGTATTATATTTATCTCAGTCTTGCGATGATGGATGCAGAATGGCTCCTTGCCCGGATTACACTCGAGGACACCCATTTTGACCCCTCTTTTCTAGACACCATTGGTGCCCATCCCATGGTCTTCAGTGCCGGCTACCTCTCTGATGGCTCAGCCCTCGTATGGGCTGAATATGTTGGAGCCAAAGGACTCGCTGACATCGGGCGCTTCCTTCGACAACAACCCGGAACCTCAAATGTCGAAATTCACACTCTCATTGCAGATCGAGGACTAAAAATTGACCTGACACCATCTCATCTGAAGGTGCTACGCTGCCTACGAGAGGATGCCCGGGTACCCGTCTCAGAAATCTCTCGACAAACAGGTCTAACTCCACGACGAATTCGTGGTATCATCGAAGATTATCATGGCAAAGTCGGAACACCCATAGAAACAGTAGTGGATAAACAATACAAACCTGACATACAAATTTCCAAAGCTGTACTGCATTTTCGCATATATTGGGATTTAAACGCCGGCGGTGGGAACGCATTTGTGCTTCGGGCGAATTGGGAGGAAGGCAAAGGGTCACCCGAAGAAATCGTCCAATACTTCAAAGACCATTTTCCCTTAGAATTTTGGTTTTCATTTATTGCAGCGACCGAACCCATCATCTACTGCGTGTTTATCATCAATCATATTCGTGAATCAGAAAAGCTTCTTCCCGTGATTCGTAACGCGCCAAACACCACTAAAATTGAAATTTGGCTCAGCTACCCCTTACGCAAATATATTGGCTTAAGAGAATCCCTAATCGATGATATGCTCAAAGGCCAATAATATCGAATTGAGAACAAGCAGTTTGTCAAATGTAAAACTAAGGCGGTTTTTTTGAAACCTTAAGCCTTTTAAGAGTAAAGCAACTCAAACTGATGACTGAGGGATAATCTAATGCAACCGAGTACATGGCTTCCCCCCGGTGGTTCATTATGGGCCTCAGCATGGGCTTCCTGGGGCGAATATTTCATATTCATAATATTACTCTTGATTCTGGTATTCCTAATCATCCAATGGTTCTATCCACGTGAGGGCGCTGAAAAATCAATGAAGACTCAGCTCATCATTTTGATTATCGTAATTGTCGTCGTCCTCATTATCTCTGCAGTTATCGTATTACCAGGCATACTACCTACTACACCATAACCCTCGATTTTCCTAATGCAGGGAAGGGACGACTACCCTTCCTATGCTTCTTTTTTCATACATGTCCTCAGAAGCCTAACTCGGTCTCATGTGAAATGAAAAACCGAAGTTTCTTATACGATGAGAAGTGGAACAGGGAGTTGGTGATTGGAGGGATATATTTGACCAAGTTTACAAAGAAAATCGTAGTTCCCTTTCTTCTAATATCGATGTTTCTAGCAGTATTTCCCACTTCATTCAATCTGGTGAATAACAGTGTGAATCAGAATTCATCTATGACAGATTCAACGACATTATCGACTGAACCGAGTCAAATTCAAACCCCCGAAAAATCCTCGGCGAAGTATCCCTTCACAGGTTGGGGTTGGGTTCCCTTTGGCACAAATACTACAATTGGAAAACCTGCAGATATCTGGATACATAGTATTGATACCAAGAAGATCATTATTTTTGCCTATTTTTACGGGTTTTGGTGGAACACAACACTCCATAACAACCAAACGTATCACATTCTCGAAATGCCCACCTGTGGGCATCTAACCGAAAAAGGCATAGCCGAATTACCTATCACCACTCGCTACCTCGAGGTTCCGTGGCAAGTCACCATAACTCCCCGAATACTCAATGCATCCTACCGAGTTTTAAGTGATAGACATTATCGAATTAAACCCCATTTCGGCCCGTGGTTTCCCGGAAATAGCACACCCGCACCTTCATTCTATGCAAACAACACCTTCTATAATTCCGCGAATTATTTCCCTGCCCCCCAAGCCAATTTAGTCCGTGCAGGTGGGACGTCACCAAGGTCGTCTAACATACGTCTTATTCGTGATCATCGATATGTGTCCCTCGAGTTTTTCCCTGTTCAGTATAATCCCTTCTTGGGGCGACTCAGAGTATATTCGTTTTTTATGATTGAATTGTCCTATAATGTCCCAGCCTATCTCCCACTCATGCCTAACCAGACAAAATCGAAACCATTCGAAGATCTCCTCAGTGCCACTTTCATTGACTACAACTTAGGTCAACGCAATAATTACGCGATGCTGATACGTAGTATTATTTCCCCAATCTACACAATACTTGGTCCAGTCAGTATCCCTCAAAAACAACTTGAAGATTTCCCCGATTTCACACAAGAGAACGCAGAATATCTGATAATTTATGATAACTCTTTCACGACCACAGCTGAATATGTTGAATCCTGCAAAGGTGCCCAAGGCAAAGGCTACTCAACATTCAAGATTTCCCTACAAGAAATCGGGGACATACTGAACTTTCCTGTCATTGCTACAACAAACGATGAGTCAAAACGCAATCTAATAAAATCTTATTTGTTGCTTGTCTATTTGTATTGGCCTCAGGTTCCCACGTATGTATTGCTTATCGGTGACACCAATAAGATTCCTGCCTACGAAGGGAATCCTCATCCAGATTTTGATAGTTTTGGTGGAGAACCTGTTCCAACCGATCTCTATTATTTTACAATGGATGGCGCGAACGATATTGATCCTGATTATTATTATGGGCGCATATCAGTCCGCTTAGAACTGCATCAACTTAATCAGGTTTGGAAGATTAACGCCTCTGTACAAGCCTCTTCCTCAGACCCAGACTTTTACAACCGTGTTGCCAACATCTACACCACTCGAGACCCTGCTTTTGAGCCCCATGCAAATGCCATCCAGAGACGGTTAGAAGATTCTGGAATATCGGTTTCAGAAGCTTCCACTACTAATGAGGTAAAGAGTGCATTAAATCAGAGCTGCTTATTCATGTATGCTTTCTGTCACGGGGCTTCCAGGAATTTTCCAGAAAATCCATATGGCTTTGATGGATGGGAAGATCCTTGGTTCGGGATAACAGATACTCGACCTTACATCACTGGTTTCGTCGTTCCGGATAACGAATTTCCAATCCTCTTCAATGGTGCATGTATGAACGGTTGGTATGATGGAGCTACTGACTGTCTTTCCGAATACTTAGTACGAATGAATCAAAATGGGCCTGTGGCTGTATTTGGTGCATCCCGTAACGCCGAATTCATCGGTGCACGGGAACTCTTAGAAGGGATTCTTGATTCATTATGGTCTGATGTGAATCCCACCTTCCACTTCAGTGGAACGCCTAACTTAGGGCAGATGCTAGCCTTTGGACGCATGTTTTTAGGATCACAAGTTGGATTAAACCGTGAGCGGACAGGGTTAACCTATGAGCTCTTTCAACTGTTTGGCGACCCCGAAATGTCTGTCTCATTAATTCCCCGAACCGACCCGAACATCGAAATGCCAGGCGGATTCATTGGAGGACCATATCAAATTGGTTCCGGTGGGCCACAATCGTTCTTCGTTAATGTAACCAATCAAAATGATAAACCAATAGTAGATGCCAGAATACAAGTCTCAATGAAGGAAGGGAACGAAATTCTCTTTAATTTTAACGAGTATACTAACGACTGGGGACACGCTCACTTCGAACTTCATCCCCCACACTCTGGAACAGTATCAGTCAAAGTGATTCATGAAAATTACATTATTCGCGAAGAATTCCTTGAGGTAAGTCCTAATGGAGCCAATCTCACGATTAGTCCAAAGAGCGGCTTTCTCGAACAGATTGTACATATCACAGGTTCCTCATTTCAACCATTCGAAGAAGTTGACGTCTTTTTCAATGAAAAACCAGCTGAATTTGTTCCTTATCAGATTGAGCCAGCCAATCGAACTGGGCACATTGACTTCTATGTCTGGGTTCCTGACTTTTACCTACTACGACCTCGCATGCCCATGAATATCTTAGTCAGAGGTAAATCAAGTCAAAAAGTGGGTCTTGTCCTTTTTGAAGGGAAACCGAATGCCCCCGACTTATGCCTTTACTGCCAATGGCAACCTGAAACCTGGACAATAGACCGTGGAGATCAAACGACTTACTCACAGAAATGGGATAACCCTGATATAGTCCTGCATTTAGGTACCGAAAACGTCGACCTCACTGACGAGTTTCCCTTTCAATTCGCGGGGACACACGGGCTATCAAGTTCCCTGACCTATCTAATTTCGGCACG
>JAEOSV010000290.1 GCA_016840185.1 Candidatus Hermodarchaeota archaeon
TCACCTCATATTATAAACGTGAATAAGCTTTCAAATCATTCGAAAGTAAACGCTGACTTGAGCATGGTCAAAGCATCATTAAATCAATGTGGACGGGGCTAGCTTCAACTGCTCGTTCAAGCCCTCGTTTTGAACTCTAGAACATACTTGAACGCTAGAATAGTTCTTCAAACGTTAGATGCATGCTTCCAGTGTTTTGTTGTTTGTATTTTACATGATATCGACAGAGAAAAAACAATACCCAACGAGAACGTGTCTTCGTTGATAAGAAAGCTGATGCTCCTAGAGAGCACTGTAGGCGAAGAGTACTACATATTGGTTCAGCTAAAGACACTTCAATACATGACAAACGAAATACGTGAAACCTACAATGTGGATTTAGAAGACCTGAAGGACGTTCTTGAAACCATAATCAGAGACGAAGAGACCCACAGAGAACTCCTGTCTAAAATGAAAAAAATTCTTGTCGGAAAAGAAAAACAAAAAGAAGATAGAACACCGAAATTCAAGTATCAGAATCCAGATGCATGGTCAAGAGCAATGCGCCAAACCTCTATCGACCATGTAGGACGATCTGTGGGTGCAGTCCACTCTTGAGTAAGTTTCGCCATAAACAGGTGAGACACAAACTTTTTAAGACTTCGCGCGCGCTGGAGAGGGTTCAACCCACATTTCCCATTTTTTTAGATTTTTCTATACACACGTTAGTCTTCCCATCGGTAAAGTCTCTTCTTTATTTTCAGTTTTTCCAAACCACAACCAAAGCATATTCCATTATGGCAACAGATTACTTCTCCACAGTTAGGACATTGCCATTTTTTCTTTTGGCTCTCCAAGAACTCAGGGAGACCATTCTCTTTAATGAACTTGATTATCGATCAGACTCATGCGAAAAAACGTTCGATAGCGTTTGTCAATGTGTTCCAAGTTTTTGCATGGAAACTCTTCACATTCATAACAGAACGTAACTTTATTGTTTAAAAGCAATCCGCATCTTTTCCTGAGAAAGGCACACTTTTTGTCTCTAGGTCGGCAACCCTTGCAGTAGGCCATTCTCACTCCCTTGGCTCTAACATCATTTTCCAGAGCAAGGTAGCCACTGCAAACCGCACAATCCATTCCGCATGGAGCTACCAGTTTTTCCCTCATGTTCTAACCCCTTACGTAGGGATCTGATTTTCTATCCTCTGGCATCATTCAGCTTTCTGACAAGAGGGACAGAAGTAGATGGAACCTCCGCCAAATTGCTCCTTCACAATTGGTGTCTCACAAACTGGACAGGGTTCGTCAACAACTTTGCTATGCAACCTCCGTTTATAGCCACCCCAATTACCAAAAAGATCTTTCTCACCATCTCTGCCCCCCAAGTCACTCATTTTTTGAAGCTCGGTTCGAGTGGTTTCATAAAGCAGTTTTCTTTCTTCTTTTGATAGGGAACGCATTTCTCTTCTGGGATGGATTTTGGCTAGAAAGAAGATATCTTGTATCACACCATTGCCAATTCCTCTAAATCCCGGCTCGGAGATAAAGAATCGTTTAGCATTGCGTTTCCTATTTTCTGGAATCTCTTCAATCAGTTTTTCAAATACTTCTAATGTGAATTCATCCGAAAGTGGATTAATTTTATCATAGCCTATATGTGGATGCTTTTTTAGGTCCTCTGTTTTGAGCAGCCGGACTTCTCCCCAGCCTGAAATCGTAACCGATAAGAAAGTATCATCCTCAAAGACTAAGAGTAACTGATGTTTCTTAGGAATCGTCTTTTCTGTTTCATGGTAGAGAATTTTCTCTCCTCCACACCCAAGACTCAACAAGTAATCAGTATCCATTTGCACGAGAATAATGTTGCCATTTGACCAGCTCTTCGTAATAGTCTTTCCTTTGAGGATTCGATCAAAATCTTCATCCGAATATTCCGCACCAAGCTGCTTTGTACCTTTCTCCGGAAAAGCAAACTTATGGGGATTTTGACCTTTTATTGCGTGTCTTATTTTCTTTCCGAAAAGGGTCTCATTCATTTGTTTGGAAAATGCCATTGCTTCTGGTAATTCTATCATCGCTGAAACACTTTACTCTAGCCAATATTTGACAATTTATATAGTTTCCTTTATAGCGCAAAGATGCATGATTTGCATGATTAATTATTCAGAAAAACCAACTGAATTGTGCAAAGAAATCATGGATCAGGTTAATGATGTTTCAATGCAGTCTTGATGTCTTCTGCTATCATCTTCCTTTTGCTTTTCTCAATCAGGTAGCTCTTCCCTGTCTGCAGATATGTGGGGAAAACCCTCACATCATTGTAGAAATATTCTTTTTTTCTGATCTTGTAGGTTGAGCCACTTGGGACTATCCGTTTTCCAGTTCTTCTCTTGGCTATATAGTTCATTGATTTTGTGGCAGTGTCTCCCATGAGCAGAATAGCTCTAATGTGAGAAAGAAAATCCATTTCACTTTCCAAAAGACTTGAGCAATTCTCTACAGTCTTAGAGGATATGGAATAGCTTGTCTTTCCACACTTGATGGCTGTAGCGATATACACTCCTAGATCAAGCACATCTTCCATAGAAGTAACTTCGAATCCTGCATCTTTGAAGGCTTGAGCAGTTGTCTGCATGTAGAAAGGGTCACCTTTAGCATAGAAATAGTCCTGCAGTTCGTTAGGAGGTGCTTCTGAAACCATGAATGCCCTAATTTTGTCTGGATTAATCTCAATATCGGGAACAAGATAACAGTTCTTGTTTACATCTAAACATGGAAAGTCAATGCAGTTCACACATTCACTGGGGTTCACCTACTCCATCTCCTAGAAATTTAGTTGGAATATTCGGTTTTATGGCTTGTGGAAAGTGAATAGCTTCACTAATTTCGTCATCCTTTTTTCTTTAAGACGGTTTAATCAATTGATTGAGTATATCATCAAAGCATTAAGATTTCTGCATTATGTAGAATGCTGAACTGTATTCTTTGGGATTCCTTTTGACCATATCTATCTCGTTTTGATACTTTTGAAGTATCTTGAGAGCTTCCGAGTTGTTCTTGTATTTCATGTATAGCTTTTTGATTCGGATTTCTAAAGGTTTGTAACATTCTGTCCACCATGCGTCTTCAGGTAGCGAAAAATAGTATAAGAGTCTATAGCCCCAGCTAGCTGTTTTCTTAAGTTTGTTTGATACGATGTTAATCTCATCATGAACCACTAAGAAACCATCGGGTCTTAGTAACCGATTCCATTTCTTGAGACTTTTTTCAAAACCCATTATTCGTATTACGCCCTCAGCCCAGATGATGTCGAAACTCTCATCTGGGAAATCCATCTCCAACACGGAACATTTCACCGTCTTCACTCGACATGAAAAGCCCTCTTCTTCAACCCTTTTATTCAGCTTATCCAACTCCGATTGGTTGATGTCTATCCCTATTATTTCACCATCACTCAGCTTTGCCAATTCAATGGTGGGAAGACCAGAACCACAACCAACGTCAAGGATACGTGGTTTTTCTAGTTTTGGAAGTATCTGAAATGCTTTTCTAGTGTATTTAATGAACCGTTTTCTAAAATAGTCTAGATTTATCTCAACCAGCAAGTCTTTTGTCTCTTGCTTCAAATTCCCACTACACTTTCCGCGCGCGCGTTCCATGCATTTCACTTTGATTCGTCAAACAGCTTGTTGATAAATTTACATCCACGATTTTCTGGAGGATTGTAAAAGCACATTTTGCTGGGTTCTTCTTTTGAGAACCTCAGGCAACCCCAACACTGGCTAAACAAACGAACCTTGTGCTTGTCTCTGTACTCTGCATAATTCAACAGCTTTCTCTAGGGGAATTGATATGCTGTTTGGCATGGGTTAGCGTTTCTCGCAAAGGTATAAATGATTTTGGTTCTGAAAAGGTTCGAATCCCACTCCGCTCACTGTAGATTAAGCCAAGAGTAGTTTGTCATATTTTCACGTGTATATCTTTGTACTGATTATCTAATATATAGAAAAATCTGGGCAAGCCTAAAGTAGTTATGACTGTCTAGATGGGGTTTATGAAAGAAAGTAGAAAGACTTTGCTGGTTCTTATAGTGCTCCTGATTTGCATATTTCTTCCAACTTTTGCTGCTGTGCCTTTTGCTCAAGAAGAGAGCACACTCGTGATTAGAGATGTCTTCATGGAAACTTCTGTTGCGTACTTGTGGCTTAGCCCAGAAATTCATGTTATTACAATTCTGCTCATTGTTGCCTTGTATCGATATGGATCAAGAGTTGGCAGAGTTGCTGACGCATTCTTCGGAATTCTGTTTCTGTTCTTCGCTTTTGGCAACCATATCGCTGTAACTGAGAACTATGGACTTGTCGTGTTAACTGGCAATTTGGTTCCTATTCTAATTGTGGGTCTGTTCTGGATGTGGGAAGTCTATAAACCTCTCAATGCGTATGTTTTTCAAAGGCTTCCTGCTTGGAGATACTGGGTGTTACCTTTTGTCTTTCTGGCTTTTTGGTCTCCCATAAACGCTGAGCTGAGTCCAGACTTCAATCCCTTGCTGCTGCTCACATCTTCTTTTGGAGTGATGTACTGTCCCACCACACCACTCATCATAGCCGTTTTAACATTGATTTATCCAAGGGTTAACATCTTTCTACGCAGAATCACAAGTTTCGTTGGGTTGCTAATCGGTCTATTCAACGCCATGTCGTTCTTCATGATGCCTGGATATACCCTATGGAACCTGATCCTTCACACACCACTCATACTGATCTCAGCATATGGCTTGCTGATCCCAATCCTAGTTAAGAAGAGCTTTTCCTCTCAAGAGTCGCATAGCGAAGGGGCAAAATAGAAACTGCTTAGACAGGGTAGCAGATATAAGCAGATTATCAGTTGTTTTTTTTTAGTAGTTAGGAATATGTGTATTTCAAGTTGAGGGAGAAATAGAATGTCTAAGAAAGGTTTTTCTTGGATGGATTTCGTTCCAGTGACCTTAACAAGCGTTCTCTTTATCTCACAGATTATCGTTGGCGTTTATTTGCTGTCTGATGTTTCGCAGATTCAAATTTTAGCGTATGCTGGGATGGGGCTTTATGTTTTTTCGGGTATAGTTTTTGGTTGGCTTCCAGTAATTGAGTTTCGTAGAAAAGGTAGAGTCGGAAAGGGAAGGAGCTATATTCATACTACTCAACTTGTAGATACTGGAATATACTCTATTGTTCGCCACCCACAGTATGTAACGTTTATACTGTGGGCGATTGCTGGTATGCTCCTTTTCCAGCACTGGCTTATCATCCTGCTGGGTATTCCGATTGTCCCGTTGACATACATTGATTTGATCAGAGCAGATAAAGACGCTATGGAGAAGTTTGGAGATGACTATAAAGCCTATATGAAAAAGGTTCCAAGGGCGAATTTTCTGCTCGGAATCATACGGCGATTCAGAAGGAGTGAGTGATCATGTTGGATGCAGGAGCTGCTCGTTCAAGGTACTCTTGGAAACGCGATCCTTTGCTATGGACGTACAGTGTCTTAATGTTCTTGCCAATTATAATGGTCTTCATCTTCTACAATTAT
Source organism: Candidatus Hermodarchaeota archaeon (assembly GCA_016840185.1). The sequence goes on from JAEOSV010000290.1 coordinate 5,554, forward strand.
TACAGTCTCGATTTTCTTGAATACACTGGATGGGTATTACTGGTATTCAGCATCGTCATCATCCTTTTGGCTGGATATGAATTCAGAAAGAAAGGTGGAGCTGCAAAAGGAGAAAGTGTTGTCTGCACCACAGTTCTCGTTGAGAGTGGAGTTTATGCGTTCGTTCGGCATCCACAATACCTTGGATTCATGTCATTTGTCATTGCACTAGTCTTTATGTCTCAACACTTGTTAAGTATCATTTCTGGAATACTGGGATCTGCTTTGTTTTACAAAGACGTACTGAGAGAAGAGCAGATGAGTATTGTAAAATTTGGGGATGATTACAAACACTACATGGAAAAGGTTCCAAGGATGAATATTCTGCTTGGGATTGTTAGACTGCTGAAACGAAGAAGAAAGTGATAATAGCTGATAACAATGGAGCACTCGTGCACGCTTAGAGTCTAGCTTTCGGCGTCTTCTTTACGAGGTCTAACCACTTTCTGTTGCCATGTTTCTTTCGATAGGCCAAGAGTCCAGCTCGTACTACGGCGTTTCTTTGACCTTCGGGATTATTTGGATCAAAGTATCCAATTTGGAAGTCGCATGGAAAGTCTGTGCAGAGTCCACAATGCTCGATGCGATGCTTTGAAACGCATGCATAGAGTTTGCATTCACCCCATGAAGGGTGACCTTTATGAACGGTACATCCATCACATTCTTCTCTGCAGTGAGGGCAGACCCCACAATATTCACCACATGGAGTCGCAAGTTTCATGTCATCTATTTTTCCCATCTTCCCTCATCCAATCTTGTATTGTAGAACAAGCGCGCAGTGTTCTCTACTCGTGGCTGAGCACCTCTGGCAAGTCTGTAGGAGGTTTATTCTGATTTCCTTTGTTTTTAGCTTCCAGACTTTTTCTGGTGCACCGCCTCCTACTTCACGGTATTCAGCTAATTCGATGATGTCTGCTTCTTCCATTTCGGAAAGGTGGTAGTAAAGCCCAGACTTGGAAAGACCTTCTCCTGCCTTTTTCAGGCCTTCGAAGATTTCATTCGTACTTTTTTTATCTTCGCCAATTAAACGGATTATTGTCCATCTGATTGGGCAGTGCAAAGCTCTAAAGTACTTCTGGAACTTACTGAACTCTTTCATATCACAGCTCCCGCATTTATTACCACACATAATTACTCCCTCTCTAAGAGCCAATTTAGGAAAGGTTCGTTGAGCTTGATCTGAAGACTAAGCACATTTGTTTTCTTTCAAATGCTTTTCAGCATAACTCAACTCGGCATCTGCGTCTTCAACCCTACCTTTTGAAATTAACTTAGCGCGCGCGCTAACAATATGAAGCCTATTGGTGTTCCCACGAAATAGCCTAGGTATCCCACGTATGGCATGGTGAATACTACTAGTAGCGCACGCACGCTACATGGGTTTTTCGTCTGAGTTTCAGCCGAGTTTTTCTCTTTATGATAATCAAAATCAGCGTAGCAATTAGGAATAGTAGCAGAAGGATGCTAGATGGAAATTCTGGGACAACCCAAGTTCCTTGAATTATTACTTGATGGTTGCTGTGATTGTATGGGAAGTAAAGGGAGGTGTGGGTAGCATTCGACTTCACTTCTGGAGATGTTGGTGCACTATCGAATAGGACGATCCACTGGTCAGTGGGGGCGTCAAGCAGACTCTTTGGTATGGTTACATTGCAA